>NZ_AP031497.1:1265000-1480000 GCF_042853465.1 Simiduia litorea
AATGCGGATGGCGGGCCGGCTCTCAGGATGTAGGTACACCTGTTAGGGCAGGAGCCCGGTAAGGTGTTGCTCAAATTCACTGCCGAGAATTAACAAAGTCACAATGCGGATGGCGGGCCGGCTCTTTACGTTGGCACCATTACATTCCAACACCTGGGAGGGTAGGGGCTAATTTTTTAGCTGCAAGCTGCAAGCTGCAAGCTCCAAGCTCCAAGCTCCAAGCCCTAAGAAAAATCTACAGCCACAAGCTTCAGACCAACTAGATGAGGTCATCTAACCGTTTTAGGGTGAATCCAACGTTCTGCTGGATGTCACTTCTCTTTCGTAGGAACAGCTTGCTCGATACTTTATCCATATAAATACTTTTGCTTGCAGCTTGTGCACTCATCAAGTGCATTTCGCCCCATGCCTGTGCGAAAAACAGGGTCTTTGCTTGGCCATCATCTTGCACTTTGTGCTTTTCGGGTGCAGATCACGGTAAAACGTCGGCAATTCATGAAGCTTTTGGTTGTATTCGCACTATTTAGTTGAATATTTCAAAGTAGGCATGGCCTTTGCTCATACTGCCTTATCGAATTTTAACCTTTTAATTTTAATCGTTTCAGGGAGTAGACATGAGCAGCACCCGGTCTTTTAACCTGTTTTCCTTTTCGGGCAAGATGAAAATATTGCACCTGAGTTGGATGGCATTCTTTATCACCTTTGTGGTGTGGTTCAACTTTGCACCTTTGTTGCAAGCCGTTGCGGCCTCCCTAGGCTTAGACAAGTCGCAAATTAAAACCCTATTGATTTTGAACGTTGCGCTCACCATTCCCGCGCGCGTTGTCATTGGTATGCTCACCGACCGATTCGGCCCTAAAATGGTCTACTCGGGTTTGTTGGCATTGTGTTCCATACCATGTTTTATGTTCGCCTTAGCCGATACCTTTTTACAGGCGGCGATTGCGCGTTTCGCACTCGGCTTTATTGGTGCCGGTTTTGTTATTGGTATTCGCTTAGTGAGCGAGTGGTTTCCCGCTAATGAATTAGGTACGGCGGAAGGCATTTATGGCGGTTGGGGTAATTTTGGCTCTGCTGCCGCTGCTTTCACTTTACCGACTATCGCCGTGCTATTCGGCGGTGATGACGGCTGGCGTTACGCTATCGGCATAACCGGTTTGATGAGTTTGCTCTTCTCCGTAGTGTTTTACCTGAATGTGAGCGATACACCTAAGGGCTCAACCTATTTTAAACCGAAAAATGTTGGCGCTATTGAAGTCACCAGTAAAGGCGATTTTTTCTTACTGATACTCATGAAAATTCCCATGTATGCAGCGCTCGCATTGCTAACCTGGAAGTTATCACCGGCTGGCGTGTCGATGTTATCTGAAACCGTTTCTATCATTTGTTATGCGGGTTTAGTGGTATTGTTTGTTTACGAGCTGTCCCACGTATGGAAGGTTAACAAAAACATTTTTGTTGAGCCTGTACCGGAAATGCATCGCTACAAATTTAAGCAAGTGGCGGTGCTGAATATATTGTACTTCGCCACTTTCGGCTCTGAGTTGGCGGTTATTTCTATGCTGCCGTTATTCTTCGCCGATACCTTTGCCTTAACCCCTGTGATGGCGGGTATGGTTGCCTCGGCCTACGCCTTTATGAATTTAATGTCGCGTCCTGGCGGTGGTTGGCTGTCAGACCGCTTTGGGCGAAAATCCACACTGCTGATACTCACTGCAGGTTTAGCCATTGGTTATGCTGTCATGGGTATGGTGGATTCCGGTTGGCCGTTAGTGATGGCGGTGATTGCGGCCATGGCGTGTTCATTCTTTGTGCAGGCCGGCGAAGGCGCCGTGTTTGCCGTGGTGCCTTTGATTAAGCGGCGTTTAACCGGCCAAATTGCAGGAATGACTGGGGCCTATGGTAATGTTGGCGCCGTGGTTTATTTAACGGTATTGAGTTTTGTCGACTACTCAACTTTCTTTTACGTGATTGCTTGCACGGCCGTGGTTGGTTTTATTACCTTGCTGTTTATGGAGGAGCCCAAAGGTCACATCACCGAAGTTCGCGAGGATGGCTCGGTGGAGTTAATTACCGTAAGCTAAGTTTTTTGGCGGAGCTAGCTCCGCCGTTGCTTTGCCGGCGCACAGAATCAACAGGCGCTAAGGTGTGGGGTTTGCATTCTGTTTGGATGCTCAGTTTAGGTTTAGATATAGACGTAACTGTAGAGTTAGACGGTAGGACTCAGTGTCCAAAGGTGAGAGTCGATTGTCTATGAGTAGTCAGGGTGTTGAACTCGAAGATAGTGCATTAGCGGGCAAGAAATCGTTAAAACTGAGTTTTGGCGGCAGTTCGCGCGCCGGTGCGAAAGCTGAAAATCAAGATGCTTTTGCGGCACACCTGCCTTCGGGTTCTGCACGTTTTTTAAAGGGCGGCATTGCCTGTATTGCCGATGGCGTGAGCTGCAGTGAAAACGCACAGCAGGCGAGTTCCACCAGTGTTACCTTGTTTATCGAAGACTATTTCTCCACGCCCGACACCTGGCCAGTTAAAATGGCGGCTGCGCGGGTTTTATCGTCGTTGAATTCCTGGCTTTACCACCACGGTCAGCAAAGTCATGCACGGCACAATGGTTTAGTCACGACGTTCAGCGGGGTGATTTTTAAATCCAACACGGCGCACTTTTTTCATGCAGGTGATAGTCGCATCTATGCCTTAAGGCAGGGCCGCTTGCAACAAATTACCCGCGACCACTGTCATCAACAGGCCGGTCGAAAAACCTTTCTAACTCGTGCGCTCGGAATGGATTCACGCCTAGAAGTGGACTATCAGACAGAGGACATTGCCCTCGGCGATACCTTTTTGCTAACCACAGATGGCGTTCACGAGTGGTTAACAGAGCGCGAGATGGCCGACATTATCGGCGCCCACCAAGGTCAGCTCGAACAAGCTGCTGAGGCATTGTCAAGCGCAGCCTTGGCCAATGGCAGCGACGATAACCTCACCTGTCTTTTGGTTACTGTCGACGAGTTACCACTAGCGGAAATCGATGAGGTGCATCGCAGTCTGACCCAGCTCGCAATCCCGCCGGTTTTGCAGGAAGGGCAGAAAATCGATCACTATGATGTGCAATCGGTTATTCATGCCGGTACGCGCTCGCACTTGTATTTAGTTAAAGATACTCACAATGATCAGCTTCAGGTATTAAAGGCGCCGTCGGAAAATTTTAAAGATGATGCGCAATATTTAGAGGGCTTTATTCGCGAACAGTGGGTGGGTCGGCGTTTGAACCATGCTGGGGTGATGAAAATATTACCGCGGCCGGAGAACAGCCCGTTTCTCTATCACGTGTGTGAGTATATTGAAGGCATCACCTTGCGCCAGTGGATTTATGACAATCCAACGCCGGAGCTAAAATCGGTGCGCGACATGCTTGATAAAATTGTCAGTAGTCTGCGCGCCTTCCAGCGTCTGAGTATGATCCATCGCGATCTTAAACCCGAAAATATTATTATCGATAAGCGTGGACGGCCCATTATTATTGATTTCGGCACGGTGTTTGTTGCCGGATTGGGTGAAATATCTACGCCAATGATGGAACATGTGCCGGTGGGTTCGGTCGATTATATTGCACCGGAATATTTGTTGGGGGAGCCGGCAACGGATAGATCGGATTTGTTTTCCTTGGCGGTTGTCGCCTATGAAATGATGTGTGGCAAGCTACCCTTTGATATTCCCGACATGCAACGCAATCCACCCACACAATTCGAGGCCTGGCAATACCAAAGTATTCGCACCTACCGGAAAGATGTACCGGTTTGGCTCGATTTGGCCTTGCGTAAAGCGCTGTCGCCGAGACCGACGTTTCGCTACCCCGCCTATTCGGAACTGCTTCACGACTTGTCTAAGCCGAATGCCCAATTGATGGAGAAGTTTGAGTCGGCACCTCTGCTTGAGCGCAACCCTGTTGTGTTTTGGAAACTGTTTTGTGCGCTGTTATTTGCCGTTATCTGCTTGCAGTATGTTTGGTTTTTTACGTAGATCGCTTGGGCAATTGTTTACATGCGAGCTGTTTAGTTTGACAAAGACCATGTTCCACAAGGCAAGCTTTTATGCGTCGATATTAATGCCGCGTATAGGATTTATAACAGCTAGTCGCCAAGTCGATCCAAACCCGTTGATTGGCCTCGATGGCGAGCGTGCCTAAATGGAAAATCTTTTCAGGTTGCGGTACAGCGTCTAGCCGAGGGTTGAGTTGATCTTGCACGCATTGGAGAAATTGTCCACTGAGACGAATTCTCGCTTGTAAGGCGGGTATTAAGTTGGCGCTGTCTGCTTGATTGGCTAGTTTAATCAGGTGCCGCTGAGTTTCTATTAAGGTTAAATGGGTGTGCTTGCTGAGTTGGGTAATACGAGGCTTGCAAGTGTTGACGATTGTGGCTTCCGCGTTTTTTGCCGATGCGTAACTCGATAACCCGCGCAGCTGCCCAAGCCCTTCGATGTGCAAGGGGATGTCGCGAAATAAGAATTCTTCGGCTTCTCTGTGCGAAGGCGAAGCTTGGCTCTCCACATAGCGCCACAACATGCGGTGGCACTGCTCGATAAGAAAATTGTGTATTTCAAAGTTACTCAAGGCGTTGTCTTGGCGCCAATGGCGTCGGGTATTTTCCCACTCTCCGGTAATTAACGACCACTGTGCTGGATCGGTTTGAATGGCTTGATAGGAAATTTTTGCGATGAGTGTATCTATCTGCGGGTGTAGGCTGGACGCGTGTTTATGTAGGCTTTCAACGCCACCGAGGGCAGCGAGGCTGGCGCCCCGGTGCATTTGCAAGAGCCCGATTAGCTCGGCAAAAAGCGCCAGACTCGGGTCAAGTTGCGTGGTTTGACGGGGTAGAGTGCGCTCTATGCGGGCATCGGCATTCATGATAGTACCTTTTGAACAGCCTGTTAATGTATGCGCTGTTCAATGCAAACCATATACCAAGTATGTAAGGCTATAAGCGAGTGATTTCGCCTCTAGTTATGGCCTCGCTGCGCAGAGTTGGTGCGCCCTGGTAAAGATTGCGTCAAACTAATGCGCACCGCAGCGAATGCGCATCTTGTTGAACCGGATTTAAAGCCAGGCGCGAATAAAAAGTAGTGCGCCGGTACACATTAAAATAACGTAAATTAAGCGACGGAAAGTCAGTTCAGAGACACGCTGGTGTAAATATTCACCGGCCAAAACGCCAACCACCAGCAGCGGCAGGTACATGAGCAGTTTCGGCCATACCAAGGTCAGTGCGCCTTGATAGAGAAAGATTAACGTCAACAAGCTGTTGAGTGAAAACCAAACCGCTAGGAGTGTGGCGCGCATTTGGCTTTTATCAATTTTCGAGCCGGCCAATGAGAACACCAAGAGCGGGCCACCGGAGGCGAATAAGCCGTGGGTAATACCGGCGCCTGCAATGAGAATTTGGTTGAGCCAGCGCGGGTGTGCGCGATCGGTGACATTACGCAGGCTCTTGTACAGTTCGCGGGCGCCAAAAATTACAATCACCAGAGCGAATATCGCGGCAAGTTCGGCGTTGCCGAGTACCGGCCTTAACCAGGTGCCGGCGATAGTGCCGAGCACCATCAGTGGCGCAATGATTTTAACCAGAAGCGGCCATTGAATGTGGCTGCGGTGTTTGTACACCAGATAGCCAGACATAAAAATATTTAACGGCACGAGCACCGGTAATAAATCGGCGATAGGCATGATTAGCGCACCTAACGAGACCGCAATAACAATGGAGCCAAAGCCAGTAATGGCCTCTAGGGTATAGCTAAGTAGAATAAAGAGACCGAGTAGAAACCATTGCATATTAAGGTTGCGCCATTAGTGATTTTTTTGGTGGAGTTCAGAGGCAAATTTTTGGCTCATGTGTTTGAGGAAAAAGCGGGGCGCCAGTTTATACAGTAAGCTGGCAAACCAGGTAAATTTATCGGGAAATAAACGCTCAACATTTTTTTCCATGGCTTGAACGATCTGGCTCGCCATCCAGTCGGGGCTGCGCATATTGCCAATCATTGAGCGTGCATGAGTGGCAGGCTTGCCATCGAAGCCCAAGGCATTTTGCTCGATCGGTGTATCGAGGAAGGAAGGGTAGACCATGAGTACGGAAATGCCGTCGTCGCGTACTTCACAACGCAATGTCTCAAAAAATTGGTGTAATGCGCTCTTCGCAGCGCAGTAACCGGCGCGCCCCAGTACCGGCATCCAACCGGCCATGGAGCTGATGTTGATAATTTTACCCCGGCTCTGCCGCAATAGCGGCAAGCAGGCCAAGGCAATTTCGACCGGGGCTTGATAATCCACTGCCATGACTTTCCTAATCACCGCCGGTTGCGTATGTTCGGCTAAGGAGCGATGGGTGATGCCGGCATTGTTTATCAGGCAGTCTATGCGGCCCATTTTTTCTTGACTCTGTTGCACCAGCATCGCAATGTCGGCCGGCTGAGTGATATCCATGGTCACACACAGCACCTGGGTCTTACCCTGTAGAGCCTTCCCTCTTTCTAGCAGTAGTTCGCGATTGAGATCGACCAGCACGAGGGCATAGTTTTTCCGACACAACTGTTCGGCCAGTGCCCAGCCTAAACCACTGGCCGCGCCCGTGATGACAGCAACGGGTTGGGTAGATACCATGTTGCTATCCTTGTTTTTGCTTGAGCTTTAAGGCGTGTTCGGCAAAGTATAAAAACGTTTCGCGCGAGGTTTTTTGCAAACTGCCGCCAAATTGCGCTTTCAGTGCTTTATTCAATAGCACCGGGCGATAGCGTAGAAAGTTGATTTGCTCAGGGCCGTAACGGGTTAAGCCTAAGGCGCTACCGAAACGCAATAAAACCTTTACTAGGCCCGCGGGCAAATTTAGCACTGGCTTGTTTAAGGTTTTCGCTATGTCTTGAATGGTCATGGCGCCATCACCAGCCATATTGTATTGGCCAATTTTTTCTTCTCGCAGCCCTTTTTCTATCAAAGCGATTACGTCTTGGTCCCAAATAAAAACAAAGGGAGAAGGCGAGCCGGAAATGGCGAGTAGGCGTTTGCCGGTAAATAATTGGGTAATTAAGTTATTGGTATGGCTGCCCAGCACCGTGCTCGGCCTAAATATTAATTGGTTTAAGTTAGGGTGCGTTTTGCGATAGCCGGCGAGGATCTCTTCTACTAAACGTTTGTGCGCGGCGTAGGAAAACTCCTCGTTGCCACGCAGTGGGTCGGTCTCCACAATCCAGTCGGGGTTGTCGGCATGGTAGCCGTAGGCCGCACCGGAGCTGGTGACCGTAATATGTTCGATCTGGTTGGTGACACAGGCGTTGAGGAGATTGCGGGTGCCGTTGACATCGATATCGTAATCTTGCTGTACATTTTTCGAGGGTTCAACCACGCAGGCCAAGTGAACCACATGGGTGATGCCTTCCTGCGCCATCAATTCGCTTAATTTAGCTGAGCGAATGTCAATGACATGAATGGGAAAGTGAGCATCGTTGCGCGCTTTGATATCGACGCCCACAACGGAAAAATCACGGCACAAGCGCTCGCCCAGCTGAAAGCCAATATAGCCAGCCGCACCGGTAATAAGAATACGTTTAGTAGACAAAGGCGGTCTCCTGCTTGGCTGATCGACTCCAATAGGTTGCCAGTAAACCGCCGCTGACGAGGTGCCAAATGCCCCAGAAGGCAGCCACCACGAGCATGTTGGATTGATCGGGGAAAAAGGTGAATAAAATCACTAAGGCTAAACCTGAATTTTGAATGCCTACCTCTAAGGTGACGGCGCGCGTATCTGGCTCGGCTAAGCGACACATCTTTGCGGCAATAAAACCTAGGCCAAGGGCAAAGGTGTTGTGCGCAATAACCAGTACCGTGAGCAGCCCCATGTGTGAGACAAGCGCTTGTAAATTTTTTGCACAAGCGACGGCGACAAAGGCGAGCAGGGCGATAATTGAAAATAGGCGAAACGGTTGCTCGCTTTTTTTCACCAGTGTGGGAAAAAACTTACCGCACAACATGCCGGCAATTAGGGGCAGTACCAGCACAAATACAAACAGAGTCACCATCTGCAGAGGGTCTAGGGCAATGGCTTGTAATAACGGTTTGGTGTTCGGATTGAGGCTGGCGTAGAAGGCAAAGTTAAACGGCGTTAGCAGCACCGCGGCAACACTGGAAACGGCAGTCATACTGACCGATACGGCTAAATTACCGCGCGCAATAAAGGTCATGATGTTAGAAAAAGTGCCGCCGGGGCAGGCGGCGACGAGCATCATACCCAATGCCATGCTCGGCTCCATATCGACAGCCCAGGTAGCGACACAGGTAAAAGCGGGCAGCAGCATAAATTGCGCGATTAATCCGG
Organism: Simiduia litorea; assembly: GCF_042853465.1. Lineage (GTDB taxonomy): Bacteria > Pseudomonadota > Gammaproteobacteria > Pseudomonadales > Cellvibrionaceae > Simiduia > Simiduia litorea. The sequence goes on from NZ_AP031497.1 coordinate 1,273,361, forward strand.
TCATGGGGGCTTTTGGCGCGCGCAAAATGCGGGTGAAATCGTCGATTTTTAAGGTCAGCGACACGCCAAAAATCATCAGTGCCAAAATACCATTAAGCAGCAGTAGTTGGTCAGCGCCGAAGCTGACTTCGCTAGCCATTAATGTTCGCCCGCTAAGGAGGTGCACGCATCTTGCTTGGGCAGTTGAGGCTCCGGCCAATCTGCTTTTAGTGCTTTACTGTGTGCTATCACGGCGTTGCGATAGGTGGTTTTATCCACATAGTAGGCCATGCGCTCAAGCGCCAAATAGTTGTAACCGCCGTCGGCGCGCTGCCCGGTGTTCTCTTGCACGGTTTGTGTGAGTGCTTTAGCGCTTTTGCTGCCATGCTCTTGCTGAGCAATATATAGCGCTACCATTTCAGCCTGCTCGTCTCGCCCTTGCCAGCCCAAGCCTGTGGCTTCCACCATGCCCATCATGAATAAATTATGGTGCTTGGGGTGAAATACATTCAAATACAGCGAGGGCGCCATGCCTTGCCAATTTAATTCTTTCCGTGCGATGAAGGGGTAATCTAATTGATAGCCCGTCGCTTGCAAAATCATATCGTACTCACGCGTCTCGCCATCGGCAAAGGTGACTGTTTTCCCTTCGACGCCGACAATATCTTTGCGCGGGTAGATATCGCCATGGCCTAGATGATGCAAAATCAAGGAGTTGATTACTGGGTGTGATTCGTACATGCGGTAATCTGGGTCGGGTAAACCGTATTGGCTGGGTTTGCCCATGATCATGCGAATTAAAAAGGCATCGATAATTTGCTTGAGCCTGCGTGGTAATTTGATTGCGCCGCCCAGCGTGTCCGACGGTTTACCCATTATAAATTTGGGTAAAAAATAATAGCCGCGGCGCACACTCATATCGATATTTTTGGCAAAGTGAACGGCGTCGATGGCAATGTCGCAAGCGCTGTTACCGCAACCCTGAATTAGCACGCGTTTACCCTTAAACTGCGCCGGCGATTTATACTGGCTCGAGTGAATTAATTCACCCTCGAATGTGCCGGGGAGCGCGACCGTATTGGGTTTATGCAGCGTGCCGTTGGCAATGAGTAGCCCTTTGAATTGCCGCGTCTGCTGCGCGCCGTTTTTTTCCGTGGTGATGGCCCAACCTTGTTGGTTGGGTTCGCAGTGAATGACTTTGGTGGAAAATTCGTAGTGTGGGTAGAGATCGAACGCCTTGGCGTAATCTTTAAAGTAATCACACAATTCATCGTGGCGCGGAAAGGTGGCAACACCCTGTTTCATGGGAAAGGCGCTGAACTCGGTCATGTGCTTGGAGCTGATTAAATGCGCGGTGTGGTACATGGTAGAGTGTGGGTTGTCTATGTCCCACAGGCCGCCTACGTCGCTGTGTAGCTCGAAACCGGTGAAGGCGATGCCGTATTGCTTGAGTTGGCGTGCGGTGCACAAGCCCATGGGGCCTGCACCTATAATCGCGTAATGTTGTTGGCTCTGCATCGTTGCTCCGGTTTGTTCGCAATCATTCGTTATTATTAGCCTAGGTGGCCGGTTTGTGGGTAGCCACGGCTATACACTTATAAGTACCCACTTTGTGACATCCTATACTAGGCAGGTGATGACCCTGTAGCTGGAGCCGTTTGAGACCAATAATGGCCAGACGGGACATCCACCAAAACGCAGGTTGTCGTCGTTCAAAAAGCATCACCTATAAAAATAGAGTCACCTGTAGAAATAGATCTACCCACAAAAATAGAACTAGATAGGGCAAGCATGGAATTGACGGTTACTATTCACTTCACTCGCGCCATTCTGAAAACCCTAGAGGCCCAAGCGACGCAGCTTCCAGCCGAGGTGCAGGCTTGGTTGGCAGAGCACAAAGGCCATGAGCGCCTGCCCTTATCGGCCTTGGATGCACTTTGGCAAACCTGCGTGGCATCCACTGCAGACCCTTTATTCGGCTTGCGCGCCGGTCTCAATGTGCAGCCAGGTAACTTGGATGTGGTGGGTTTCCTGTTAATGAGCTGCGAAACCCTCGAGGATGCACTCGATGCCCTGATCGATTATCACCGCATCGTCGGCGAGGGCGGTGATTTCACCGTCACGCGACAGGCCGACGAGTGCCGGCTTATTTACGCCCCGCATTACGACACCTGCCGAGATCAGCGGGTGTCTGCGGTTATGGGCTCTACGCTAGCCGTTACTCGATGGCTCACGGGTGGTGCTTTTAGCGCCAAGCGGGTGTCGTTTGCCCACGCGGCACCCGAGTGCAGCGAAACCGCCGAGGCACTCATGGGCTGCCCCATCGCCTATGACCAAGTGGCCGATGTAATGGCTTTCGATGCCAAGTTTCTGAGCTTGCCCGTGGTGCAAGCCAATGCCCAAGTGTTTGAACGCATGCGTGTGTTGGCCGACGAAGCACTAGAGCGCTTAAAAGCGAGTAGTTTTTCTCGCAGTGTGGCCGAACTCATTCGTGCAAGCCCTGCGGCATCGAAAGAAGATATCGCCGAACAGCTACACATGAGCGGCCGGCATTTAAATCGCAAGTTAGGTATAGAAGGTGGTAGCTTTAAACTCTTGCAAGACAACGTACGCTGCCAACTTGCCGAACAACAAATTGATGCCGGCGTGCACACTATGGACATCGCCGAGCAGCTAGGTTTCTCCGACGAGCGAAGCTTCGCCAAAGCCTTCAAGCGCTGGCGCGACATGACGCCGGCGCAGTTTAAGGCGCGGTGATGAGAGCCTACAGTTGACAGTTCACAGGGGACAGGAAAGGGGAAATTGTTAGCTACAAGCAGGGTGGCCTGCCCGATAAGTTGGAGACTCGGTTCTACAGGCGGAAGCTTGCTTGGAAACCACATTGGTTTTTCCTGTTAGCTGTACGCTGTAAACTTTTTAAAAAGGACAAAATAATGAGCTTTTCGAAACGACAATTGTTAAAACTTTCTGCCTTGGCGGCGGCTGCTGCGCCTTGGTCTGGTTTAGTGCGTGCCGATAGTGGCAGTGACATGCCTGCAATGCCCGCGGCAAATGCGCTAGATGGCCTGCAAGATATTACCGGCGGTATCGAAAAAATTACTGTGCAAGAGCGCCTTGCTCGCATTGCTAAGGCCCAGCGTTTGATGCGGCAATTTAAGATTGATGCGCTGGTTATAGAGCCTGGCTCGGCCATGTTGTATTTCACCGGCATCAGTTGGTGGCGCAGTGAGCGTCTAACGGCGGTGATCATTCCGCGCGACGGTGATATTGCTATTGTTACGCCCTTTTTTGAAGAGCCCAGTGTGCGCGAGTCTATGAGTTTCGGTGATGATGTACGCACCTGGCACGAACATGAAAATCCCTTCGCATTGATTGCCGGAATTTTAAAAGACCGGGGTATTCGCAATGGCCGCATTGGCGTTGAAGCGACGGTGCGCTATTTTGTTGTACAAGGTTTACAGCAAGCCGTTTCTGGCATGGCCATTACCGGTGCGGAATCTATCACCCGTGGTTGTCGCATGATGAAAAGCGCCGCTGAAATTGCCCTAATGAAAAAGGCCAATGAAATTACCTTAGCGGCCTATGGTCATGTTTACCGCCAGCTCGCAATCGGCATGACACCTGCCGATGTTAACGGCTTGATGAGTAGCGCTCAGGCCAAACTGGGCGGCAAAGGTATCTGGACCATGGCCTTGTTCGGTGAGGCCAGCGCCTACCCGCACGGTTCAAACAAACCCCACGTAATAGAAGAGGGACAAATAGTTTTGATGGACTGTGGTTGTTCCGTAGAGGGCTACCAATCGGATATTTCGCGCACCTTTGTGTTTGGCGAGCCGAGTACTGAACAGAAAAAAATCTGGAACCTGGTGCGCCAAGGGCAGTCTATCGCCTTTGAAACCGCGAAGTTAGGCCAGCACGCGGGTGTGGTGGATGACGCCGTGCGCAGGTTTTACGAGCAAGAGGGCTTTGGCCCGAACTACGCGCTGCCAGGTTTAAGCCACCGCACGGGGCACGGCATTGGCATGGATGGCCACGAGCCGGTTAACTTTGTCAAAGGCGAACAAACACAGCTATCGCCCGGCATGTGTTTCTCTAATGAACCCGGCATTTATCTCCCCGGTAAATTTGGTGTGCGCTTAGAAGATTGTATTTATATGACCAATAAAGGCCCTGCTTGGTTTACTGAACCACCAGAGAGCTTAGAAAAGCCCTTGGGTAAATTGGCTTAAGGCTTTATTCAGCTACAGGCGGCATGAAATAGCTGGGTAAACAATTTCCAGGCTACGTTAAAGCTAAATATTTTTGTGACGTTTATAAAAACCCATTAACGTAATCTCCGAGCGATGTTGAGGTTAACCCATGTATTGGATTGTGAGTAAGTATTTGATCACCGCCGCCGTGGTGGTGTTGATTTCTGAAATTGCAAAGCGCAGCGATAAATTAGGCGGCCTCATTGCAGCCTTGCCATTGGTTACTGTGCTCACGTTAATTTGGTTATATGTAGACAATCAATCGTCCGAGAAAATTGCCAACCATGCTTGGTATACCTTTTGGTATGTCGTGCCAACCCTACCCATGTTTTTAGTGTTTCCCGCGCTACTCCCTAAACTCGGCTTCTGGCCAACCCTTGGTTTTTGTGTGGTATTTACCGTGGCGTGCTTTGCGCTGTTCGCGTTTTTCATGCGCAAGTTCGGGGTTGAGTTGTTGTAGTCGGTTGCGTTAATAAGCCTCAGCGAAGAATGGAGGCTTGCGTCCTTGCTTACTTGAATCGCCTTGTGGTCGACCCGTGCTCCGCAGATAGTCGTTTGTAGTTTGTAGGGGCAGGTCATCCTCCTTGTAGCTTATGGGTTGAGCGTTGAAGGTGGTCGACCCACGTCAGCATATTTCTAATAATCAAACACTTAGCCCCGTTTTTCAGCGGCGAGGTCTTAGTTTCCCCATTTTGCAACAGTGGAAAATCTAGTAAATATTTATATAAATCAACGGGTTAAAGTAACTGTTTCGAATTATCCTACGAAAGATATAGCGCCAAATTTTCGAATACTGTGCCAATAGATTAAATTGCTAATTAGTAGAAATAGATGAAAATTCATTAAAATCAAAGGCTTATAAAAAATGACTGTAAAAAATAGTCAAAAAAATATATTGTCGGCGTCTGTTGAATAAGCCGTTATGCAAAAAGGTAAGTTTGAATAAATCACCATGAAAACTAGAAAGGCTTTAGCCAGAATTGCAGGCTCACTATACATACTACTCGGTGCGGTAAATCTATTAGGCTTACTAGTTCCAGAAGTACGTGAACAAGTTATTAACATTGGAGCAACTGTCTTCAGGTATTGCGGGTTTGTCGCTGTAGGTATTGGTCTTCTATCTCTTAGAAAATGGTCTGCATACCTATGGGGAGTATTAATGGTGATCAACGGCGTACTCGCATATACGGTTTACGGCGGTCAAACTCTAAATTTAAGTGGTGCTCTATCCATGTTACCGTGGGTTGGCCCAATTCTTATTGTTGCGTTCTTTTACTATATTTGGCCCGCGCTTAAACCAAGCTACGCTGAGGTTAATGGCAATGTTGCATAACAAAAATGTCAATTTGACCTCGTTACGCGTTGCTTCACTCGGCAAATTACATTGGCGTTATGCACTAAGGAATAGGTATGGATACATTTGAATTTAATGTTGACGAAAAGCTTAGGCCTTCAGTTGAAAGAAAATTAACAGGGACAACTGCTATTGATAGGGAAGTGTCGGCCCTTTCTCTTGATGGTATCCCTATCAGCATTAAACCAGTAATTGCTTTTTTGCGTCTTTATCGAAAAGTAGCTCCAAAGGCATTACGATGTAGATGTGTATTTGATCCTAGCTGCTCACATTATAGTGAGTTGGCTTTTAGGGAGCATGGCTTAATAACTGGAACATGGCTTACATTTAGTAGGTTGCATCGCTGCAAGCCCGATTCTGGCGGTATAGATTTTTTAAATTTAAAACAAGGAAAGTAAAATGAAATATAAAGTTGAATCTATTGGTGCAGAGTTTTCAAACAAAGGAATAAAAGCTCTAGAGCAGCGTTTGGACTCAAAAGCATCAGAGGGGTACAAATTTCACTCTGTATTTCAAGTTTCACAGCCCGGCTGCTTGGGTGTTGGTCAAGGCACTACGACTTACTTAGCTGTTTACGTTAAAGACTAAACCATAACAAGGCTAGCCAGAGGGACGCATTCTGCGCCCCTGCTGGCGGCGTTATGCATCCAAGTTACCCACAATCAGTAGACACCCTGTATAGTTATATTGACTCTATATAGAGGTGAGCCCATGGCACGCAAAAAGTACCAACATTACACTGAAGAATTTCGAAAAGAAGCTGTAAAACGATCTGAACAACCGGGTGTAACACAAGCACAGGTTGCCAAAGAGCTTGGCGTAAGCGCACAACAGATAGCTAACTGGAAACGCCAGTTTAACCGCCTATCTGATAAGCAGTTTAATTCCGTTGACGGTGTTGATTACTCTAAGAACGAAAGCGAAGAGCTGCGTAAGCTTCGTCGTGAAAACAAGCGCCTTCAAGAGGAGATGGAATTTCTAAAAAAGGCTGCTGCGTACTTTGCGAACGACCACAAGTGAAGTACGCCTTGATCAAGGAGCATGTTGGCTTGTACCCCGTTGCATTGATGTGCCAGGTGCTAAGCGTTTCGCGAGCTGGGTATTATCGTTGGCTCTCTCGTCCTGCTAGTCAGCGTGATGCACGTAAATCACAGATGGAATCGCTGGTGAAATCTACTTTTGAAGAGTTCGAAGCAGCCTATGGCGCACCAAGAATTACTGAAGAGCTAAATGCTTTGGGGTACAGCTGTTCATTGAATTATATTGCAAAAATAATGCAGGAAAATGGCATGTTAGCGCGTAATGGCAAAGCGTTTAACTACGGTGGCCATACATTAGCGATGAATAATGTTGCGGACAATCTGTTGTGGCGAGATTTCAATGCAGAGAAGCCTAACCAGAAGTGGGTTACGGATATTACGTACATCTGGGTGGAGCAACGTTGGTTGTATCTAGCCACTGTTATGGATTTATATTCTCGCCGCATCGTTGGCTGGCACTTGAGTGACGACATGACTGTTGACTTAATTACCAAGGCAATGAAAATGGCTTTAGACGCTCGTGAAGTAAGCCCTGGATTAATTGTGCACTCTGATCGTGGCACCCAATACCGTTCGAATGAGTACGTAGGATACCTTGAGTCCGAAGGGATAACGCGCAGCATGAGCCGAAAAGGCAATTGCTGGGATAACGCTGCGATGGAATCGTTTTATAGCCGTTTAAAGGTTGAGTTGATATACGCCAAAAATTACCAGTCGATCGAGGCTGCACGTTCGGGTATATTTGCCTACATTGAGATATTTTATAATCGTAAAAGAAGACATTCAGCTAACGATGGCGTTTGCCCCGTTGAGTTTGAAGAAGCCGCAGCCTTAGCTGCATAAGTAGAGTGTCTACTTTTTGTGGGGAACACCAGCATGAATAGATAAATAGAGGGTCGGAGAGTGGATATAGAAGATAGCAACTTTAGAGGGTCGGCAAGTGGAGAATTAGCTGTAAGCAGTTTGCTTGAACTTGCTAAAGAAAAAGAAAAAACGAAAAGGTTTCTTCTTTTAGCGGCATGCTTTATGTTCTTAGTAGGCTGTGCTTTTGTGATCTTTGCGCCCGACGGAAAAGAGACTGTGTCATACCTGGTATCTGGCGCGCTCACAATAATTTCTCTAGGCGCTATTGGTGTCTCAAGTTTTAAACTAAAAACTCCCGTTGTGGAAGTGGCAGCAAGCGAGTTTGTCAAAGGCGAGATTCGAAGACAACAGAACTTTGATGGGGAAGGCGGCCCATAGGATTTTGCTGTACATAACAAGCGCAGGCACAGTGACAAAATTTCCGCTGCGCTCCAATTTTGCGCGTGCTGCGGGCGTTACCTTATATCAACGAGCAGGAGTTATTATGAAAAATTTGATGTTTTTTCTAAGTTTAGTGTTCTTAAGCCACCTTGCAACAGCGGGAGATGGGTCTGGAAAAGTAAAACGAATCTATGCACATGAAAAAAATAACGGTGCGGGGGTAATTTTTTTCTCAGTAGAAACACACACTAATCCTCCAACAAGCTGCCCAGGGCATGAGTGGGCTTTTGATGCAAATAATGATCATGGAAAAGCCATGTATGCATTGCTTTTATCATCTGCCGCGCAAGGAAAATCCGTTGTTGTAAAAGGCGCGGGAGACTGTGCGGCCTGGAATGATAGAGAAAGAGCTTTATGGATATTAGTAGACTATTAAAGCTAACACCAGCTTCCATTTGACTCGGCGCGTGAACGCGCCTCGCAAATTAAGCTGAACGTTAGGTGAAGCCATGATTAAAATGACTGCGAAATATTTAGGAATAGGATTTCTTTTCGGGATTGGCTTTTCTATAGAAGAATTAATTTCCTACGAAATTTATGGCAAGCAACAAGCTAAAGAAGTAGAAGAAAGCCTAAAACATGCTCTTAATGAGGTGTCAGAAACGAATTTCGTTAGGCCTTAGTTTGTTTTGGTGTCATGCTAAATTTTTGGTGTAGGGTAATTCATGGTGTGAAATGAACTTTTTTGGGGGGTTGAGTTAGCAGCACGGCTATGGATTTTTTGCCTGCATTTATGAGCCCAATATTTTTACCCTAATGGTAAATAGAATAATGAAACTACTTTTACTCTTGCTGGTCGTTGTCGGATTGTTCTTCATTTTCAAGGAGGTGCGAAGCAAGCCAAAAGGCGAGCCTGCGCAAGCATTAGATAGGCCGGTGGAACCGGCTGATTGGCCGCGCTTACGCGCTTTGTTGACGGCGCAGGCCTTACCGAGTATCAAAATTTCTCTGGCTGATGATGAGATTAAGCTTCCATCTCAATCAAAGTTTGGAGGCAGTCCCTATTGGCCTAAAGACCGCGCTTACCCGGTGGATAAAGGCGGGAAGCCCTTAAATTTCATTGCCCAAATTAATTTTTCTGAGGTTCCTGCTGGCCTTGACTCTTGGCCTAAGCGTGGCTTACTGCAGTTTTTTATCGCTAATGATGATCTGTACGGCTTAGAATTTCTCGATGAGACTAATACGCTCGATAGCTACCTGAATAGCAAAAAGAATTTTGCGGTGGTTTATCATGCAGAGCTAGATGGGTCTGTGATGGCGTTTGAGCCGCCATTGATGGCGACCGAGGCGGAAGCATTATCTCCTTATAGGGGTGAATCGGCCATAACCTTTTCACTTACCAACGATTTGGCCTCACCGATGGATCATCGATTTGAAACCATTGTGAAGCCTTTTGGCCCGTTAAATGATGAGTTAGAGGCCTATGCCTATGATGCGTTGATTAAGTCGCCAGATCATAAAATGGGTGGTTACGCCTCGTTTACTCAGGAAGATCCGAGGGGCTACTATGCGCCAGACGGAAATTGGTTATTGCTGTTCCAGATGGATACAGATGCCAATGAGAAAATCGACATCATGTGGGGCGATGTGGGCATAGGAAACTTTTTTATTCGAGAATCCGACCTAAGAAATCTTAACTTCGACCAAGTCTGGTATAACTGGGATTGCCACTGATTGCCTTAGCTTTCAGTGATATACAACGATGGTTATTACTTTTTAGGTTTTTACCGATGAAACTCAATATCTGGCAAGTTGATGCCTTTACCAACACCGTATTCTCCGGTAACTACGCCGCCGTTATTATTTTGGACGCTTGGTTGCCTGCGCAGGCAATGCAAAATATTGCCAGTGAAAATAACGTCTCAGAAACCGCGTTCTTGGTGAAAACAGCGGGTGCTACTTATGCCATCCGCTGGTTCTCACCGCTTAAAGAAATTGATTTCTGCGGCCATGCCACGCTTGCGGCGGCCTTTGTCTTGTTTCGCAATAATAGGGCGTTGGCGCGTTTAACCTTTACCGCGCCGGCTGTGGGTAGCCTTGGTTTAGAGAGGCAGGCCGATGACTTTATTGAAATGGCATTTCCCAATCGCCTGCCGACCTTGGTTGAGTCCCCACCGGCGGCTCTGTTAGACGGTATGTCTGTTAAGCCAGTGGCGATTTTAAAGAATACCCAAGCTTATTTTGCGGTGCTGGCTTCGCGCGCTGAAGTTGAGACTGCTGTGGTGGATTTGGTAAAAATTGCATCGCTGGCGCCGTTGGATTTGGTGGTGACGGCGGCAGATGACGAGGTGGATTTTGTGTCGCGCTATTTTTGGCCGGCCAACGGTGGTGACGAGGACCCAGTAACAGGTTCGGCACATGCGGGTTTGGCGCCTTATTGGGCGCAGCAGCTGGGCCGAACCGAATTGCAGGCGCGACAGGTATCGACCCGCGGGGGCGAGCTTAAGTGCCGCGTGGTTGGCGATAAGGTCTATGTGGCTGGTCAAGCGGTGCTGTATTTGCAGGGTGTGATTTATATTTAAGCGGCTCAGTTCTTTGAGCGCTGAAAGCATCAGTGGCAAGTGCAGCGACCCGCTCCCACGTGCTAGTCATCTAGGCCTCAGCAGTCTGAATACTTTGCATTAATGTTGAAGCCTGTATAATCGCGCCTCCGCTCGATTATCAGGCAAGTGTTATGTGGTTAGATGACTTTTTTCAGCAATCTGGTCAAGAATTTTCCTTCACCCGTGAGCAGGCCAGCCGTTTTGCCAAGAAAATAGCCGATGATTTCAACCCTATTCACGACATAGACGCCAAGCGTTTTTGCGTGCCCGGCGATTTGTTGTTTGCACTGACGCTAGCCCATAGTGGCCTTGCCCAAACCATGGACTTTACCTTTGCCGATATGGTGCAAGATGGTGTTAATTTGCACTTTGCCGTAGAAGCCGATGAAGTTCGGGTGGTCGATGCTAATCAGAAGCGCTACATGGCCATGGCTCGCACTGGCGAGCAGCGTAGCAACTCTGCATTAGCAGAGCAGTTAACTCGCGCCTACGTGGCTTTCTCCGGTCATACATTCCCGCATATTTTGGTGCCCCTGTGGCGTGAACACGGCGTGATGATTAATCCCGCGCGCCCCATGGTGATTTATCAGTCGATGCATTTGCAGTTTGACCGCCTCGATATTACTGATTTACAACTTGAGGCCGCTGGCTCCCACATGACCGTGGATGGCAAGCGTGGTCAGGTTAAAGTCGCGTTCATTTTTAAAGATGGCGAGCAAGTGGTTGGGCGCGGTGAAAAGAGTTTGGTGCTTAGCGGCTTGCGCGAATTTAACGAGGCGGATGTGGCCGGTGTAGTGAGCTACTACGATGAACGCAAGGTGCGATTGGCGTAAGGTTTTTTAGCCGCAAGCCGCAAATAATAAGACAGCTGGTCTGGATTTATGCGGCTCGGCAGCTGCACGGGATTATCAAGTCTTTTCAAGCATCCTTAGAGCCGCTATTCTCGACGCTTATCGACAAGGATGCCTCATGCCCTATACCTCAGATTCCCATCAGTTCGACGAGCTGGTGCTTGCTAAACCTCATGCCTTAAAAATTTTGGCCGAAGGCGATTCGTGGTTTGCTTATCCAAGGCGTTACCTCGCTTTTGGACGGGCATCGAACGTAGTTCATCACTTAGCGAAACGAAACGATTTGCTCATTTACGCTACCGCCAGCAATGGCGACGAAGCGCTGACGATGCTCAGTGGCGAACAAAAACACGCGCTGATGAAACGGCTGCAAGCGCACCCCTACGATTACCTATTATTCTCGGCCGGCGGTAACGATATCGTGGGGCGCTACGATCTGGATTATTTTATTCGGCCTTACCATGCCGGCATAACGGTTGATGGCGCAGTATACAAAGAGAGGTTGCAGGCTAAGCTGCTGCAGTTGTCGGCAACCTATGAAGAGCTTATCTACCGCTTAGCGAAATTTTCGAAAAACCCTGGTATTCGACTGGTGACTCACACCTATGATTTTCCTCGGCCATCGAAAAAAGGCTTTGCGCTGTTCGATGTATTTCCGATTGGCGAGTCGTGGATCTACCCAACTTTTAAGTCTTTGGGCTATCGCGATGTGGATGTGATGGCCAATATTGCGGCGTTGCTGCTGCGCGCCTTTAAAAATATGTTGTTCGATTTGCAAGCCAAGCACGCGGCGCGTCTAACGGTGGTGGATACTCAGGGGCTATTGAGCGATAAGCATTGGCGCAACGAAATACACCCCAATTCAGCGGGTTTTAAATTGGTGACGAAAGCGCTTGAGCAGGTGCTCGTTTAGTTGTTCGGCGGGAGCACTGTTTCATCAAGCCGTCGGGCGAGGCTGTACCAGCAATGCATAAGTGAAACCACCCAATGCACCGGCGATAATTTGTAGGCAAAAACCGACCCAGTGGCGGGCGCCAGCAATCAGCGTAATTTCCATAATGGGTTGCATTAACCCTAAGATGCAGCCGAGAGCGGTAGCGCCGGCCAAGCCGTAGAGTAGCGTCGGCGCTAAGGCTGTTTTTCTTTTGATGAAGGTCGCGACTGAGAAGGCAATCGCAAAACCTATGGCGATAATGGGCAGGTAGCTTGCGCTCAGGCCCAGCAGATCATCGGTTGCGGCTGCGAAGCGGGTTGCGATATCCACGTTGGCGCCGACGTTGATTAAATTTGCCTGTACCTGTTGCGAATGAAAGAGGCTGGCGGCAATAAACCCAACGCAGCTAGCGCCCAGCCAGCTAACTAAGCAGCGCGTTTTCGTGCTATCTTTTCGGTCTTGATTCTTCATAGATAAACCAAAAGGCTAAATATGTTCCGGAGCATAAACCATTGCTGTAAAGCGAGCACGTTTTTAATCTTGGGCCTGTTTTGTTTGGCGTTGCCGAGTGTTGCTGAGCAGCCAGCGAAACCGACGCCGACATTTGACATCACAACGCTGACCGATCAACTGCAGTCGCCTTGGTCGCTGGCGTTTTTGCCGTCAGGTGACATCCTTATTGCGGAGAAGGTCGGTGCGCTGCGTCTATTTGACGGTAAAACCTTATCGGCGCCCATAGCCGGTGTGCCACAAGCCCTAGTGCGCAGCCAAGGTGGTTTTCAGGACCTCGTGTTACACCCCGACTATGAAAAAAATGGTTGGGTTTACTTGAGCTTTGCATGGGGTGAGCGCAGCGCTAACGGCACGCGCTTAGTGCGAGGTCGCATTAAACAAGGAGCCTTTGTCGATCAAGAGGTGCTATTTACCGCAGAGCCATTAAAAAATACCCCAGTACACTATGGCGCGCGGCTGGCTTTTTTACCGGATAACACCTTGGTGATGGCCGTTGGTGATGGCTTCGATTTTCGCGAGTCGGCGCAAAAAACCGATAGTTTGCTGGGTAAATTTGTGCGTCTTAACGACGATGGCTCTATCCCAAAAGATAATCCCTTCTTTACTAAAAAAGATTATCACCCTGCGATTTATTCTCTTGGCCACCGCAATCCACAAGGCGTAGCTTATGATCCCGTGCGCCAGCAATTGTTCGCCAATGAGCACGGGCCGCAAGGCGGTGATGAAATTAATATTCTCGCGCCGGGTAAAAATTATGGCTGGCCCATTATTACCTACGGGCGAGATTATTCGGGCGCTTCTATTACCCCGTTTACCGAGTATGAGGGTATGGAGCAACCGTTGGTGAACTGGACGCCCTCCATCGCGCCATCGTCACTGGTGGTGTACAACGCTGATTTATTCCCAGCCTTTAAAGGCGATCTGTTGTCTTCTGCCTTGAAGGCAAAAGAGGTGCGCTGGGTGCAAATGCAAGGCGAAAAACCGGTCGCGGAAGTATCGCTGTTTGGCGAATTAAATGCGCGCATTCGCGCCGTTTACGTGGGGTCAGAGGGGGCGCTTTATCTCTTGACCGACGGTGACAAGGGTAGTTTGTTGAAAGTAACACCTACGGTAAAAGCACCCTAGCTAAGCGAGATAAGCTTAAGGTTCCGCGCTTTTACCGGCGGTCGAGGTCGCTTGGCTGAGTACTTTAGGTGAATAGGAAAGTGTGCACCTGCCGATAGAATAGCGCGGCTATTTGAGCCGCAGGTGCGAGCTAATTCATGAACATTTATGTAATTCAAAATTCTGTTTTACCGGATCACGCTATTTACACTATTTGCGGCCTCTGGGATTGCCAGAAATTTCACCTTACACGATTGAATGGGTGCGTGGCCGTTTCGTGGTCTAGGGTATTATCACGCCCCTATGGATGAAAAGGTGCATACTTCACTCAGCTCTTAACGCGAGGCCGTGTGGGCAGCACAGGCACTGGATGGGTTTATTTAGCTGCGTGATTAACGTAATTGAATAGCTCTTCGAAGCGTTCAATCGCGTGATCAGCCTCCGCGACAACATTGGCGTTGCTGTGATTGCGCCATAAAATGGATCGCATACCGGCGCGCCGAGCGGCCTCGATATCAAATTTATAATCGCCGACATAGGCCAATTGTTGGGTTGGCATTTGCCATTGCTTGGCGATATACAGCAGCGCCTCTGGGTGCGGTTTTACCTGCTGGCAATCCTCTCGGGTGATGACGAGGTCGATGGGAATCTTGAGTTTTTTCACCGTGAGATCGGTGGCTTTGCGCATGTTGCGTGTGACGATAGCCATGGGCACCTTGGCGGCCGCGAAACGGTTTAACACCACTTCGGCATCTGCAATCCAAGTTGCGCGCGCGGCGCCGGCCATTTCATGTTTTTCGATAACCGATTGGACTCTCGCCACAGCAAGGGGACAGGACAGAGTTTGTTGGTATTCGAGTAGCGGCGTTTGATGGGGAATGGCGAGTTCATCGCAGATGGCGGTGAAGTTGAGCTGTGAGTCGGCCAGGGTGCCGTCTAGGTCAAAAATAATGCCGCTAAGTCGTTGCACTGAGAGCCCTATTTGATGGTTAGGTTTGAGCCATGATGCAGTGATGAGCTGCTCTTTTCCAGCGGTTAATGCCTTTCAAATCTTTAACGTGTCGGTTGATAAACTCTGGTAAATAAACCTAGGCAGATAAACCCGCACATTACAATCGAGCCTTTAAAACCTTAGCGGCTAAAACCTGAGCTGTTCTTTGCAGGTGATGACGGCATCGCCGTGTACCGAAATAACCATACGCTTGCCCCATTCACCTTGACTAATAGAGCCGCAGTGGGTCTGCATGGCGACGGTGCCGCGGGTTAAGGTCACGTGGTATTGCCCATCGTTCTGCGCGGCGTCGTAAAAAATTTGGGCCGATTCGCCGGGCGCAATATTGTCGAAGCGAAGGGTGTTGGAGGGCAATGCTATGACAATATTCGACAGCGTTTCTTGGCTGTTATTTTCTACGGTTACTGTGGGTGTGAGCCTGCACAGCAGCGTGAGAACGGCCATTAATACAGCCGCTAACAGCGCCATGCCTAGGCCGGTATACAGTAAAACTTTGACGGTAAATTGCTTCATAGTTTCCGGCAAGTTGTGTTGCGTGTATTTTGGGTCTGGTGCGCAATTCACCTAGCCAAGGGCTGCTTTCAATCCAGCCAGCTGTACGCCAAATAGGCAGCGGCGAGGTAGCCGGTGCGCAGCTGTGGCAGTGGAAAGGCCTTGGGCTTAGCTCGCATAAAGGTTGGTACCTCGGCCAAACTTGGTTCATCGTTGAGCATTAATGCGGCCACTTTATTGCCACTCCAGCTCGCCATCGCCACGCCGTTGCCGTGGTACGCCAGTGCGCAGTAAAGGTCCTGCGCTAGCGTAGAAATATGAGGCGTTTGTTGCCGCGCTAGCGCCACGTGACCGCGCCAGAAATAGTCTACGTTAACGTTCGACCAAGCGGGGAAGTAGCGCTGGAAATCCAACGCATGTTGCTTGCGTTTGGCCGCAAAACTGGCTTCGCTTTGTCGAATACCACCGCGGCCGCCAAATAAAAAGCGTCGATCAGGCAGTAGCCGAAAATAATAGAGTAGGTGGCGCGTGTCGTAACTGGGGTTGTGCGACCACCAGCCTTGGCGATCGAGTTCTTGTTGGGTTAATGGCCGAGTTACCAAAATATTGCTCAGCGCAGGTAACACGCTGCCGTTGAGGCTAGTGTGCATGGCGTCTTGGGTGTAGCCATTGGTAGCGATCAAGACTTTACCGGCGGTTATTTCACCTTGGGTTGTGCTCAGTTGCCAGTGGCTGGATTGGTACGCGAGTGAGGTGACGGTGTGATGATTATAGAAATTGACGCCTCTATCTTGAGCGGCGCGCACTAAGCCATAACAATATTTTAGCGGGTGTAAACCGAAGCCGGCGGGCACGTGCAGCCCAGCAATGTTGGCGTCGCACAGTTGGCCGCGCTGGTTAAGCGCGGCCGGGGTTAAGTATGTTGCTTGCAGGTTGTAGTGCTGTAAAAACGCCGTGCGGGTTTGGGCGAGCTGGGGCAGCCGGTTTTTTTTATGTGCCAAGAGGGTTTCACCTACACCGCTAATATCGGCGTCGATGTTGAAGCGTTCACAGTTGTATTTTACCTGTTCGATAGCAGCCAGTTGTGCTTGTGCATAGGACTGCGCTGCCGCCGCGCCAAAACGTTTTTCGATCGCCTCAATGCCCAAGTGGTCGCCGCCAATACAGCAGAAGCCCCCATTGCGCCCACTGGCGCCCCAGCCCGGCTGTTGGGCGTCGATAATCGCGACGCTGAGGCCCTTATCGGCCAGCGCTATCGCGGCATTTAAGCCGGTGTAGCCAGCGCCAATGATGGCCGCGTCGTAGCGACTGTTAGGCGCCGGCGGGCGATACTGGGGCTCAGTGGTTGTGGCGCGCCAGTAGCTTGCGGCAGGCGCGCCATCGAGACGAGCGGACATGGTTAAGCGGGTTCAACATCGGGCTTGTGGGCGTGGCTTTTGTGCGGGTGAGGTAGCGGATCTTCGGCGCGTTGACCCCACATTTGCACAACCAGCCACAAGGTGACGGCGCCGATAACCATGCATAACCACCAAGGCGCACCAAAGCCCGCAGGCAGGGTGCCCGCGAGCATGCCGACGCCGCCCACCACAAGGCAATAGAGCATTTGGCTGCGCACGTGGTCGATCAGGTCGCAGCCAGAGGCCATGGCTGATAGCAGGGTGGACTCGGCCAGTGGCGAGCAGTGATCGCCCCAAATGGCGCCGGCCAGCACGCCGGAAACGGACGAATAAAAGATGTGCATATGCTCGGCACCGGTCATATCGTTGAACACCAGCACAGCCCAAGCTAGCGGCACCACCATGGGCATCATAATACCCATCACCCCCCAGCTAGAGCCGGTGGCAAAGGCCATAAAGGCGGCCAAGAGAAAAATGGTAACTGGCATTAGGTTGGGGTTAAGGGTGTCGCCGAGCGCCGAGATGAGGAAATCCGAGGTGTGCAGTTCTGTATTGACCGCCGACAGCGACCAGGCCAGTGTCAGTACGAATATTACCAGCATCACGGCTTTGGCGCCGGCGAACCAAGCATCGGTAATTTCGTGCACGCTGAGCAGGCGCTGCGCCATGGTCATCAATAGCGCAACAATACAACCTGCCACTGAGCCATACATCATGGAGGCGAAGGCGTTAGCGTTGCCAATGATTTCGCGCAGCGAGTCGTCGGCACGGTCTGGGCTGGAGAGGCCGGTGAAATAAATTGCAGCCATGGTAACGCCAATTAACACGCACATGGGGATGACGGCATTGATGGCGCGGTGCGGCACACCCTCTTTAGCTTCCATGTCTTTTTCTTCTGGTGCAGGGCCAGAGTCTTGCTGCATCGCGGGGCTGAGTACGCGGCCGGTGTGAAAGGCGCGGCGCTCGGCTTTTAGCATGGGGCCAAAATCTTTGCCGGTGCCGGCGATGTACAACACAAACACAATGGCCAAAATTGGGTAGAAGCTGTATAGCAGGGAGTTTAAAAATACCGAATAGGCGGATTCGTCAAAACCGGTGATGGTGGATAGGCCATCGTTGATCACGCCCACTTGAAAGCCGATCCAGGTGGTGACAAATAAAATGGCCGATACCGGCGCTGCTGTGCAGTCGACAATATAGGCCAGCTTTTCACGCGAGATGCGCATAGTGTCGGAAATTTTCTTCATGGTGTTGCCGACAATCAAGCTGTTGGCATAGTCGTCGAAGAAAATGGCGATGCCTAAAAAACTGGTGGAGAGCTGGGTTTGTGAGCGGTTCTTAACCACGCGGGTTATGCGTTCTGCGATGCCCATGGTGCCGCCATTGCGCGAGATAATGCCCACAAGGCCGCCGATTAAGAAGCAGAAAACCACTACTTCCATGTGTTCGCGTTCGGTCAACGCATCCACCACATAGACTTGGCAGGCGTCCAAAATCGCCATACCTAAGCCTGGTAAGGTTAAGCCATAGAGCATCCAAATACCGGTTACAAGGCTGACGAAGAGGGCGATCATGACGTTGCGCAACAACAGGGCCATGGTGATGGCCATGAGTGCCGGGATCAGGGAAAACCAGCCGGGCAGGGCGTTGATTTCGGCGCTATCGAGCTGATGACCGTCGCTCAGTAAAACGACGTGGGCTGACGCTTGCTCGGTGCTGAGATCTGCAAACGTAAGTTTTCCATCGGCCAGCTCGCCTTGATACACTTTCTCGTCTAACTGAATAAACAGTGTTTGTTGCTGAAGCTCGGTGGCATCGGCAATATCGATACTAAAAGGTACGCCTTTCAGGACAATTTTGGGCAGTGACCAGACCGGGGTGTGGCTTTCCTCGGCTAGGCTGGGTTGGGATAAAATCAGTAAAAATGCCGCTAAAGCGAGAACAAATACGGTTAACTTCTTAGAATAGGGTAGAAAGTGCTGCATGGTGCGCCCATTGATCAAGGTTGAATTTATCGTTTGAATGGCTCGAATGTAACCAAGCTCGGCCGCTTTCGCCAGCAATTATCCACTTGACCCAGTTTGGGTATTGAATGATTATTCGGATTGTAGGAAGTTGGATGAAATCTAAGCAATCTGCCCCTTGGCTCGATTCAGTCATTGGGTTTTTGGGTCGCATTGTATATAAAGGCTGTGGGTGTACGGCCGCATTCGTAGTTACATTCGGTCGCCAAAAAGATTCATAACAAGAGACTGTATTTTGATACAACAAGCTACGCGCACGCCATTGGCGCCGCAAGACTTGCTTAAACAGGGTTTTGCGCTGCTAAACCAAGGTCGGCCCCAGGAGGCCGCGAGATTGTGTCAGCAGGTTATTGCCCAGAACCCCCGCATTCCTCAAGCCCATTTTCTGGTTGGCTTAGTGGCCTTATCGCTAAGGGATCGCTTAACGGCGGTACACGCTTTTGGTTCCGTTACCCAATTGCAACCGGATCACGCTGCGGCTTGGGCGCAATTGGCAAAACTATTTATCGAAGAAGGGCAGGTTAATCGCGCTGATCAAGCCCTCAAAGAAGCCGAAAAGCACGGCTCTTCCGACCCCCTCGTGCAGGATTTATTGGGTACGGTTTACACTCGTATGGGCGATCACGCCAGGGCCAAAGTACAGTTTGAGCAGGCCGTCGCCGGTGCCTCCGAGCATCCGCAATATTCGCTGAATCTGGCCAATAACCGCGTTTACCATGGCGATATCGCTGAGGCAGAAGGTCTTTACCAGTCCGTATTAAATCGCATTCCCAACCATGCGCAGGCGCACTGGGCTCTAGCTTCGGCGCGCAAGGCCACCGATAGGCAGCACTTAGAGGCGATGCAGGCGGTGTTACAGCAGCCTAATATCAGCGAGCGCTCGCGCGCCTTTTTACACTATGCCGTTGGCAAAGAGTGTGAGGATTTAAAGGATTGGGATGGCGCTATCGATGCCTTCATGGCTGGCGCTAAAGCCCGTCGCGCAACCGTTGCCTATGACGAAGTTGCCGAGCAGGCGATGTTCGATTTTCTCGCCGAGCACTGTACCGAACAGTGGTTGGCCGACGGGCAAGGTTCTGATCATAGGGCACCTATTTTTGTCTTGGGTCAGCCACGCACCGGTACAACATTAATCGAGCGTATTATCACCAGCCACAGCGATGTGAGTTCGGCCGGTGAGTTGCAACAGTTTGGCATGAGCTTGCGTCGACTCAATAATCATCAAGACCCGAGACGGTTTTCGGCCGAGCTTTTCGCCGCATCCATGGCCTTGGATTTCAAGCAGGTGGGCGATAGTTATATGAACGCCACCAAGCGCCTGCAAGGCGGCACGCCGAGATTCGTCGATAAATTACCGGTTAATTACCTATTGATTCCGTTTATTTTGAAAGCCTTTCCAAACGCTAAAATCGTGCATCTAACCCGCGACCCAATGGACGCGTGTTTTGCAAGCTTTAAGCAACTGTTCGCCGATGCGTATTTGCACTCCTATGATCAGGCCGAAATGGCGCGCCACCACAGCCGCTATTTAAAGTTGATGGCGCTGTATCGCGAGCGCTTCGCTGGGCGTTTCTTTGATATTTCCTATGAGGCCACGGCGCAAGATCTTGAGCCTAACGCCCGTGCGCTTATCGGCTATTTAGAATTGCCCTGGCAGGATGCTTGCCTTAACTTTCATCAACAATCCGGCGCCGTGTCTACCGCAAGCGCTGCGCAAGTGCGTGAGCCGGCTCATACTCGCTCTATTGGGCGCTGGAAAAAATATCAACAACAATTGCAACCTATGTTGCAAACACTTAGCAATGAAAACATCGCAATATGATTAAGTACTAAAGATCGACAATTGATTTCTATGACAACATGTTTGGGGATAACAATGAGAAACGAGGACACTATGCATAGCTACCAACCGAAGTATTTAAAGCGTCGTCACTTAGCGACAGCCGTTGCGGCTGCGCTGCTGGGTACTGGAATGTCTGCCACTGTGCAGGCACAAAGCTGGCTGGAAGAAGTCACCGTTACCGCGACCAAGCGTGCGGAAAATGTGCAAGATGTGCCTTTGGCCATTTCCGCTTTCACCGGTGACTTCACCAAAGACAATAATCTTGATGACGTTAAAGATCTTATTAACATTACGCCCGGTATTACCGGCAACTCCAAAGATTCTTTTTTGGATGCCGTGAGCGTGCGCGGTATTCGCACCCAAGATTTTGGTGTGGGTGGCGATCCCTCGGCGGCGTTTTTCAAGAATGATTTTTACGAAGGCCGCAACGGTGCTGCCGTCACCAGTTTGTACGATATGGAGCGCTCGGAAGTGCTGCGCGGGCCGCAGGGCTTTTTGTTTGGTCGCTCATCCATTGGTGGTGCTATCAGTGTGCACACGGCTAAGCCAGAAATTGGTGGTACTAACTCGGGCTACATTGACCTAGATATGGGTGAGCGCGGCCATGGCGTTATTGAGGGCGCGATCAACTTGCCGGTGAATGACAATTTCGCCATGCGCTTGGCCGGTTATCACTCAGAGGAGGATGGCTATGTTAAAAATTTCTCCGGTGGCCCAGATTTAATCGCGCACGATAAGTCTGCCATCCGTGGGTCCACGGCTTATCAGAGTGGCAAGCTCGGTATAGATACCACCGTTGAATATGAAACCCGCGAGCAATCTGGTTCTGTGTACCGCGCCGTTACCGAAGGCGACCATTGGGATGCGGTGAATGGTGCCAATGGCCCGATTGACGTGCGCGGCGATGAGCGCGAAGTCGATCTCGATCTCGCCGATGGCGAGGCCGACGACGCCGATATTTTAACGCTCGGTTTAAAACTGACTTACGATTTAGGTTTCGCCGAATTAAGTTCCAACACCGGCTATAAAGATCATGATTACTTCTATTCGGAAGATTATGACGGCACCCCCGTCAACTTAAATACTTATCATCAGGATCAAGAAGGTGATTATTTTCAGCAGGAATTCAGGCTAACGTCCACCGGTAGCGATCCGCTGTCTTGGTATGCCGGCGTTTCTTATTATAAAGAAAAGTTGGATGCAAATTTCCGTTTTACCATGGCTGAAGATGCCTACTGTAATTACTATTATGCCGATACGTGTGCTAATTACTTCACCGATTTTTACCCATCGGCAAGCGGTAATTTGATCGAGCAAAACCATGTCAAAGCCGACTACGAAGGTTGGGCCGGTTATGTGGACTTAAGTTATGCGTTCAGTGAGGCGTGGGATGCGAGTATTGGCGTGCGTTACTCGGATGACAAAAAAACCTTTACCCAAAATGTGCCACGTTCTGATAGCTATATCGCGCAAGTCTTTGAATCTGGTTGGGCTTACGGTTTCGTCACCGACGGTGCAATAACCCAATCTGAAAGCTGGCAGGACACCACCATGCGCGCGATCGTGCGCTACCGCCCTACCGATACGGCTATGGTATTCGCGAGTTACACACAAGGTTACAAGCCTGGTGGTTTCGGAACATTTAGTTTAGATGTGGATGATGATTTTGTTTGGGGCCAAGAAGTGGCCGCGGGCGATTATCCGCTCGATACTTTCGATCCTGAAACCGTTGACTCCTTCGAGCTTGGTTATAAAGATAGCTTGTTTGACGGCAAGGCAAATCTCACCCTAACCGCGTTCATGTACGACTACAAAGATTTACAAGTTGTGGTTGCCGATGGCGGTGCTTCGAGTGTACAGAATGCGGGTAAAGTGGATGGTCGCGGTTTAGAGGGCACCATTACCGCCGCCCTGTCGGATAATTGGGATCTGTATTTAGCCGCTGGTTATTTGGATACTGAAGCGACAGATATGGCAGCCATTTGCGACGACTGTGAAGGCTCTAGCTTATTTTGGTCGCCAGAATTTTCAGGTAGTGCGGTGTTGAATATGCATTACCCTGTAACCAATGGTCAGATCATCGGTAATTTGGGCGTCACCTTTGAATCCGAGCGTGGCGGCGGTTGGGAGCAGCTTGATGAGACCAAAATTGACGCCTATCAGGAGTGGAATCTCCGCGTAGGTTACCGCTCCGATGATAAGTGGTCGTTGATTGGCTACGTGGAAAATTTAACCGATCAAAATACCTATGACGGTATGAACAACAATGAAGGCTTAGTGCCCGCGCATTTCTTTGGCCCTAGTCGTCCTCGCACCATTGGCGTGAGTTTCGGTTATGAATGGGAATAAGTCGCTTTAACTAGGACATAAAAAAAGCCCGCAACTTGCGGGCTTTTTTTATGTTTGCATGGGCTGTGGGTGAGCTTGTACTTTTATTCCATTGCTGGTACAAAAGTACTATTGCAGGCGTTGAGAAAATAGATGCTAGAAAACCTTATCAGCCTTGAGGGCGATTCAGATGTTAATTTACAGGCGCAGTTGCGTCAGCAAATTGTCGATTTGGTTTCCAAGGCGCTTATTCCACCGGGTAAACGATTACCATCGTCACGCAAGCTTGCCGATCATTTAGGTATTGCGCGCAATACGGCTGTGTTGGCGTATCAACAACTGATCGATGAAGGTTATTTAGTTAGCCGCGAGCGCAGTGGTATTTATGTCAACGAAGCGATGTTGGTGGACTTGCCGACGCAGCTGGCCGATCGCATTCCTAATCCTGCTGCCGGTGCTTTTTGGCGCGGCCGCTTAGCGCAGCATTGTGCGCTCGACGAAGGATTTGTTACGCCGCCTAACTGGCAAGATTACCCCTTTCCGTTCTTAGAAGGAGAGTTCGATCAGTCGCTGTTTCCGGTGGCCGAGTGGCGTGAGGCTAGCCGGCTTTCCTTGGGGGTGCGGGAAATTCACGATTGGTCTAAAGCGCGCGGCGATGCCGATGACCCACTCTTAATTGAGCAGATTAGAACGAAAATATTACCGCGCCGCGGTATTTCCGCCCGCTCCGATGAAATACTTATTACCAATGGGGCGCAGCAAGGTCTGTCGCTGTTATCGCAACTTTTATTTAGTGGCGACACAACCGTGGCGGTGGAAGAGCCTGGCTACCCAGATTTTCGCAGTTTGGTGCAGCGCCAAGGGGCAAGGATACAGTTTATTCCTGTTGATCATCACGGTGTGCAGACCGAAAGAAATGATGGCAGCGCTCAATATGTTTATGTGACGCCAAGCCATCAAGTGCCCACCACTGTTACCCTTAGCTCAGAGCGACGGGTTGAACTGTTGGCGCAGGCGAGTCAATTTGATCAAGTGATTATCGAGGATGATTTCGATAGTGAAACCAATTTTCTGGGCAACCCACACGCGGCAATAAAAAGCTTAGATGTCGATGGCCGTGTCATCTATTTGGGGAGTTTGTCGAAAACGTTATCGGCAGGATTGCGTTTAGGTTTTATGATTGCCTCGCCCGAACTGATTCGCGCGGTGCGCGAGCAGCGGCGTTTGATGTCGCGTTTTCCCGCCGCCAATAATCAGCGCACGGCAGCCCTATTTTTATCCCTCGGCCATTACGATGCAACTTCCCGACGCTTGCAGAAAATTTTCAAGGAACGCTGGACCGAATTGCGCAACGCGTTGAATTATTACCTCACCAAAGCCGTATTTACCATGCAGTCCGAGGGTGGCACCTGTTGTTGGGTACAAGGGCCGCCGGGTTTGCATGTGGAAGACCTCTGCCGAGAGGCCGATAAGCGCGGTATTCTTATCGAACCGGTTGGTCATTTCTACGGCGCGCAAACAAATCTACAGCCGTGTTTTCGCTTGGGTGTGAGTAGCTTGCCGCTGGAGAAAATTCGACCGGGTATCGCAAAATTGGCTGAGTTAATTAAGTCCCTGTCGAGCCCGCCGGAGGCTGCTTTAGATATTAATCTGGCGAGTTGGTTGACCAGCAAAGCCTTAACAGCGGCGTTAAGTGGTGCGCGCTTGTTAACCAAAACCGTGTACGGTCAACCTTTGACCATCGACTTGTTTGCCGACGGTCGCATGGTAGGTCACGCCGGTTTTGCCAATGAAGAGCAAGATGAGGGCCGCTGGTGGGTAGCCGATGATCAATTTCATCGGCAGTGGAATCTGTGGTCATTTGCTGAGCCGCGCAGTTTTTATACCGTGATAGAGCAAGAGCAAATCCGCTGGTATGGCGCCGATCGCAGTTTTATCGATAGCGGTATTATTCGAACCCACGAACATCGGGCCTAACTGGTGCTATCACAGCCAGTAAACTGGTTCTAATTATCTCTGCTTTGATTTCTTATGCTTGGCCTTAGATTGGCGCAGCGCTCTGTTTGGCGCATGGCCACTAAAAATATTCAAGGGGTCGTTGCATGAGCCGATTTGCGGTTGCCGGTTTACAGCTTGCACTAAATAACCAAAATAATATTGATGAAATCGTCAAGGAAGTCGGCGCTGTTAAAAAGCGTTTTCCTTGGGTTCAAATGATCGTTGTGGGTGAGCTGGCATTGTTTGGCCCTTCCACAGATAACGCCGTGCGCACCGATCATGAGGTTTTTGCGGTGTTGGCGGCGACTGCGCGCGACAACGCGGTTTGGTTAATCCCTGGTTCGTTGTTTGTCGCCGAAGGTCAGCGTGTTTATAACGTCACACCGGTATTCAACCCCGAGGGTGTGGAAGTCACGAGTTACCGCAAAATTTTTCCGTTCACACCCTATGAAAAAGGTGTCACACCGGGTGCCGAATGCTGTGTATTCGACGTACCCGATGTGGGGCGGTTCGGCGTGTCTATCTGCTACGACATGTGGTTTCCCGAAGTGTCGCGCACATTGGCTTGGATGGGGGCCGAAGTCATCATTCATCCCACCATGACTAATACCATTGATCGCGACGTGGAAGTCTCGTTGGTGCGCGCCAATGCGGTGTCGAATCAAGTGTACTTTATCGATATCAACGTTGCCGGACGCTTAGGCAATGGCCGCTCTGTGGTGGCCGGTCCCGGTGGCGAAATTATTCACGAGGCCGGTGAGGTGCGCGAAATTATTGCGGTAGAGCTGGACTTGGCTTATCTGCGCCGCTGCCGCGAGCGCGGCTGGCAAAACTTGGGTCAGGTGCTGAAAAGTTGGCGTGATTGCGATGTAAATTTTCCGCCTTACAGCGAAGGTGTGAAAAATTCAGCAAGCTTACAATCTTTGGGTGAGTTAGTGGTGCCAAAGACAGAAAAATAATTACTAACTGGCTCTACTAATAGACAGAACTGGTACTACGGAATCTAAAACTGACCAGATACAGTGTTGATAACAAAACTATAATGGCGAGGCACGGGTCCTATGAAAAACAAACATCAAAATTTATCAAAAAATGTACTGGCATTGGCGATAGCTGCCACGGGCTTTAGTCTTCCTACTGTGGCGGCCGAAGAACCCGTCGTGCTAGAAGAAGTTCTGGTTACTGCTGGGCGTAGGGAGCAATCAGTCCAGGATATTCCGTACAATATTTCCTCGGTATCGGGTGATAAACTGGACGCATCGCAGATCATTGATGCGGCCGAAATGATTCGTAATTTCGCGGGCATATCGCTTGTGGATCGGGGTTTTCGTAACTCTGGTGTTACCAATGGCATTATGATTCGCGGTATTAATGTCGAATCGGGTGCGACCGGTGATGTGGCGCTGTCAACGGTGCCCACGGTTTCAACCTACGTTAATGATACGCCGCTCTACGCCAATTTTTTATTAAAAGATATCGAGCGTGTTGAAGTGTTGCGTGGCCCACAGGGCACACTCTATGGCTCTGGAGCGCTGGGCGGTACAGTGCGTTATATCATGGCCGAACCGGATACACAGGCGCTTGATGGTAAGGTGAGCGGCAGTTACTCGCAAACCGAAGGTTCTAACGGTTTTAATTGGACTGTGGATGGCATGCTCAATCTTCCTTTGGGGGATACCTTGGCGGCGCGTATTTATGCCAGTAAAGTCGATGCGGCGGGTGTGACCGATTACAAAAATATTTACGTTTTGGATGACCGTGGTATTCCAGTGGCTGAAGGCGGTGATGTATTAGCCGGTGACCCTGTATACACAAGCAAAAAAGATGCAGACACTGTTGATATCGATTTTGTTCGCGCGGCACTGAAGTTCGAACCTTCAGTAAACTTTGACGCCTTGCTGTCTTTCCAGATGCAAAAAGATGACATTGGTGGCCGACGTCAGGAAACCCCAGGGGCTGATGGTTATGGCAATGCCTACGGCGATTACGAAAATGGTTCCATTCAGCTTGAGCCTTCTTCGCGCGACGTTAGTCTCGCAAGCTTGGAAATGGAGTTGGATGTTGGCTTTGCCTCTGTCGTATCGTCCACCTCTGTATACGATCACTCAGGTGAAAGTGTCAGTGAGAACACGGGTTTTTATGCGCAACTAGGTTGGATCTCTGGCTACTACTATGACTTACCTCGCCCCATGGCGAGTGCGGTGCGCGAATATGAAGATAAGGCATTTGTTCAGGAGTTGCGTTTAGTTTCCAATGCGGGGGGCGCGATTGATTATGTGGCTGGTCTTTATTACATGGATCAAGACCTAGGCTCGGTTCAAAATTCCTATTTACCAGGCTTTACCGATTACACCATTGCGCTTTGGGGCGATCAATTTACCACAGGCACTGATCAAGATTGGGCCTATGATCGCAATGAGACATTCAAAGATCGCGCGGCTTTTGGTGAACTCACTTGGCATATGAGCGATGTTTTACATTTAACCCTCGGCGCGCGCTATTTCGATAATCAGTTTGAGAACAACACCTTTATTGCACTACCTATGTATGATGCCGATAACGGTCGAGCGTCTGATTTTAGCTTCGATGATTCTGGCACCCTGTTTAAAGTTAACTTAGCGTGGGATATCAGCGCTGATACCATGGCTTACGCCACTATATCGGAAGGTTATCGTCGCGGCGGTTCCAATGCGGTGCCGACTGAAGGCAACTTTGGTGAGCCCAATGGCGAGGTATTTAATAGTTACGCGCCCGACAGTGTTGTCAATTACGAGATAGGTATTAAGGGTGGGTCTCAAGCCTGGCAGTACACGCTGTCAGCTTTCCAAGTTGATTGGCAAGATATTCAAGTTAACGGTTCTACGGCTTGGTATGGGTATTTTGTTGTCTACAATGGCGACGAGGCACGCAGTAGAGGTGTTGAATTAGAGTTTACCGGCCAATTAACAGATAACCTCCGTATCAATGGTGGTTATGCCTATGTTAATGCCGAACTCACTAAAGATTTGATATCACCGCAATTTGGTAACACGGTGGCTGAAGCGGGTCGACGTCTTCCAGGTTCACCTGAGCATTCGCTGTCGGCCTCGCTCGAACACAGTATGTCGTTGGCGAGTGGTTTGCAGGTTATTAACCGGTTAAGTGCTTACTATCAGTCGGATTCTCTCAATACTATTGTGGAAGATTCTTCCCTCGATGTGGAGTTTGATGGCTTCGGGCTGTGGAACTACGTTGGCACTGTCGCTAGCGATAGCTGGGATGTTAGCGCCTTCGTTAAAAATATCGCCAATGAAAAAGGTGTAACAGGCGCATTAACGGACGGTTACATGGGTAGTGAACCAAGCGAAAATTACTACGGTAATGGTGCTAAAAACTACATCACTATGCCGCGCACTTTGGGCCTTGCTTTTAATTATCACTTTTAAACTTCCCTCCGGTGTATTTTCCTGCGCATGACGTTGTGGCGCGGGGAAATACACCCTTTTTACCTTCACTCGATATTCGATATACTCAAATTTTTTTCATGTTGTTGGTTATTTATGACAGTATCGGCGCTTGATCGGTTAGAGCACTTGCTGCGCAGTCAGCAGATGATCGCGGCCGAGGCAGAGGCTACGACGCTGGTGCAGGCAATTTTTCGCGCCACCGTATCGGCACCTTACTTGGATAGGTTGGCATTTTACCTCGGGCGCATGCACCGGCATGAGGAGGCCTTGGCCTGTTACGATCGCGCCCTGGTGTTAATGCCGCAAGATGCTTCGCTGCATTATAATCGCGCGATGGTGCTAAGATTTTTGGGGCGATCACAGGAGGCCGAAACGGCGATCAATTCCTGTTTACACTTGGCGCCTGATGATGCCGAAGCTGTTGCATTGCGTACAGACTTACGCACACAAACTGCAGAGCTAAATCACATCGAATCTATTCGTGCGACGCTGGCTAGAGTAACCGATGATGTCAGTCGAACCAAGCTTCATTATGCCTTGGCCAAAGAATTAGAAGATGTAGGCGAATATGAACAGTCCTTTGCCGCCTTAACTCGGGGGGCAAACTTGCGTCGTGCGCGAATGCAATATCAGGTTGCAAACGACCTTGAGGTCATGGCCGCTATCGAAGCAACATACAGTAAAGATTTTTTTCGCACCCACCAAACCAAAGGTTTTCCGAGCAAGGAGCCGATTTTTATTCTAGGTATGCCGCGCGTAGGCTCGACATTGCTGGAGCGCATGTTGGCCAGCCATAGTTTAATAAAGTCGGCCGGCGAGCTCGATAATTTTGCCCAGAATATGATGGCGCTGGTCGATAAAACGCAAGCAAGTGGCGGTAGGCGTGCTTTGGTACAGGCAACGCGCGACCTAGATTTTTCTCAGCTGGGTAAAAACTATATTCATTCCACCCGCCCCCTTACGGGTGATACTCCCTATTTTATTGATAAGTTGCCACTGAATTTTTTGTATGTGGGGCTTATTGCTTGTGCGCTGCCCAATGCGACGATTATTCATATCCATAGAAACCCGATGGATAGTTGTTACGCTATGTACAAGCGGTTGTTTCATAATGCCTATCCCTTTTCGTACCAGTTGGAAGAGTTGGCACAGTATTATGCGGGTTACCAGCGGCTAATGTCGCATTGGCAGAGCGTGTTGCCTGATCGCATTATCTCTGTTGGATATGAGGCCCTGATCAGTAATCCAGAGCAAACGCTTGGTCCTGTTCTGGCCACTATCGGCATTGATTTTGAACCTGCTTGCTTGGCTTTTGATAAAAATAAAAGTGCCAGTACAACGGCCAGCGCAACTCAGGTTCGACAGAAAATTTATCGTTCCTCAATGCAGAAATGGCGCCATTACGAACAGCAATTGGAGCCGCTGAAAGTGGCATTGGTGGCTGCGGGTGTGAATCTTGATCTGGACTCACGGCACTGATCGAACTGGTGCTATTAAACGCCTCTCACTGCTTTACAGTGGGGTTTCATTAGGCCGCGAGCGCTCGGTTGTTAGTCGCGCCTAAACCCTTTCCCCTTAGTATGGACAATTGAATGACAGCGATCACCCACGAATTCTCGCTCTTCGCGTCACCCAGAAAGTCTGCGCACGGGTTGTTGGCGCGCTTTTGTCTAGCGATGCTGGCCACGGCGGGTTTTTTTTACGTCAATATTATTCCCGCCTTGGTGGATGGCTTGGTGACGGGTTTAGGGTTTAGTACTGCTGATGCGGGTTCGGTTGCGTCAAGTAATATCTACGGCGCGGCGGTCGGTGCCTTGGTGGCGGTATTTTTGGCCGGGAGAATTTCTTGGCGTCTCGTGAGTGGCTCGTTGTTAATACTGCTTATGGGTGTGGATTTATTGTCGTCATTTATGATCGATGCCGATTGGCTAATCGCTATTCGGTTTGTCCACGGCTGTATTGGCGGTTTATTGGTGGGTGTGGCTTATAGCATTTTCGCGCGCACAGAAAGCCCCGAAAAAACCTTTGGTGTATTGCTCGTGGTGCAATATGGCTTGGGTGGGCTAGGCGTTATGTATTTGCCGAGTTTGGTGGTGGATTTTGGCGCCCCGGTATTATTTTGGTCGCTCATGCTCTTTAGCGCGGTGAGTTTTTGTTTATTGCTGCTGTTGCCGGATTACCCAGTGCGGGCTCCGATCGTTAATGTAGAGGGGCAGGCGTCGCCTATGGCCTGGTGGCCGCTACTCGCGACGCTGGCCGCATTATTTCTGTTTCAGGCCGGCAATAATGGCCCCTACGCGGTGGTCATGGGTTTGGCCAAATCTTTTCAGTTAGAGCTGGATTATATTTCCCGCTGGTTAGGCTTTGCTGCTTGGCTGGGCGTGGTGGGCGCTGTGTTGGTCATTGTCGTGTCTAGCCGAATGCGCCGATTGGTGCCTATGAGCGTGGCGATGATTGTGACGGCTTGGGCGACTTGGTCGTTGATTTATTCCGATCAGCCGGGGGTGTTTGCCCTGGCTAATTGCTTGGTGGGTATCACCTGGGCCTTTGTCATTGCCTACTTGTTGGGGATGGCTGCGGAATTTGATACGACAGGGCGCATGGCCGCGTTAGCGGGGTTTGCTTCGAAGATGGGGTTGGCCACCGGCTCCTTGGTTGCCGCTAACATGGTCGGTGCTGGCGGCGCCTTTAGTAGCAGTTATGTGCTGATGTTGGGTGTAGCAGGCGCTATGTTGGTGTTAGCGTGGCTGTTGGCCATGCGGCCAGCCTATTTGCTCGACCGCAGTAAATTTAATTGAGCTCGGCGGCGACTTTATTGTGGTGAACCTAGTTTGCCGCTGAGTAATCCGCCAATGGCTTGGCTTAAATGCTCGGATCTTGCCGTGTCTCGAAAGGCGGCTAAAAAGTGCGGCCTCAACGCAGGTTGAAATAACAGCTCAGCTAAGATGCGATTGAAACTCGCTTGACCCAAACTCACCACTTGTTCGAGAAAAGTTAGGGTCAGGCGTTGATCGATGAGGTTGTGGCCGTGGCGAGTGGCGAGGGTGACGATGGCCTCCGCATCTAAAAGGTTTGGCGCTGCCAATGTGTGCGCTAAGGCTTCAATGACATAGCCTTTGGCGCTACTGCAGGATAACGCGCGCAAGCAGGCCGTGATTTCTGCATTATTTTTTGACTGTAACGCTTGGCTTAGGCGCTCGCCAATGACTTGAGTCAATTGGATATCGAGTGGCTCGTGTTCGAGTAAAAGGCTCAGGGTGTTGAATACTGGCTCGGGGACACCGGCGAGATTTTTAACCAATAAACTGTGAATCTGCGGCTCTTTTTGCCGTGCCGCTAAGTCAGCTAAACCTTGCAGACCGAGTGCCTGCCAATAATCCCACGGTCCTTGGCTGAAGTAGTTCAGTACATCTTGATAAAACTGGCTGGGCGGTAATTTTAAACGCGCGGTGAGTTTGGCGTGAAAGGCCGCTTGTAGCGTATCGCTGGGCTTCCACACATAAGGGTTGTTATCCAGCACACTTTTTAAGCGTTCGCCCTGTTCTGCCGCGGCGAGATTGGAGCCGATGGCAAACAGCAGTTGCTGCACAAACTCATCGCGGCTTTTGAGTGGCATTTTTGCCTGTTCATCCAGCGCGAAACGCAAAAACCAAATCTGCGGTGCCTGCGCCTGACCTTCGGCCCACACAATTAAAGCAAAGTGTGCCTGACCTAAATAAGGAGAGGGATAAGGGCTGGTGCCATTCTCAAATTGAGTGAACTGCTTTTTTTCCAAGGCTTGGATACGCGCCCCGCAATCCTCCGCGCGCCAATGCAGGCCAACACGGGCCAGTAGGTCGGTGATTGACTGGATAGGGGATGAGCTTGGCTGCATGAAAGGGCCTCAGTGCTGTTGTCGGGGCTAATTTGGTGCTGTTTTGCTGGCCCGCAGTCTACACAAAAATGCTTGGCTATACTGGGGGGATCAACCTTAGGAAGCGCCCATGCCCAGTCTGCAGCAATTAACACAAACGCCGAATATACTCGCCCAAGATTACCAGCACGCGGCGGTTGGGGCGCGCATCATGCTCACTGGGCATATTCATCAGGCGATGCCGGATTGCGCCGGCCTCGCCTATCAAGAGCATTGGGATTGCTTGAATCGCTACGGTGAAGAGCGCTTTGAGCAAGAATTTGCCATGGCCGATCGGGTGCGCGCAGGTTTTGCCGGGTTAATTCACAGCGCCGCCGATGATATTGCCTTGGCGGGCAGCGTTCACGCGCTGTTTGTGCGGTTTCTTTCGTCGCTACCCTTGGCCGAGCGGCCGCGCATCGTTACGAGCGATGCGGAATATCCGTCTATTGCTCGCCAGCTGGTGCGCTTAGCCGAGGCCGGGGTTGAGGTGATTTTTGAGCCAGCCAACCCCGCCAGCACTTTGGTTGAGCGGTTGGCGCGCCATGTGAACGACAAAACGGCCGCGGTGTGCGCCTCGTCGGTCAATTTTGAAACTGGCCACCAAAGTTTGGAGCTCGATACCTTGATGCCCCTGTGCGCGGCCAAGGGGGTTGAGTTGTTTGTGGATGCTTATCACTCGGTTAATGTGTTGTCCTTTTCGGTACAGGACTATAACCTTCAGCAGGCATTTGTTGTGGGTGGCGGCGCCAAGTACTGCCAAATGGGCAGCGGCTTAGCCTTTATGCACGTGCCGGAGGGGCGCCAGTTCAAGCCTATTGTCACCGGTTGGTTTGG
This sequence comes from Simiduia litorea, assembly GCF_042853465.1. GTDB lineage: Bacteria > Pseudomonadota > Gammaproteobacteria > Pseudomonadales > Cellvibrionaceae > Simiduia > Simiduia litorea. The sequence continues at coordinate 1,306,503 of NZ_AP031497.1, forward strand.
TGCCTTTGACCCCATTGTCGACGAACCCGCATCTAGCCCGCTGATGTATGGCGATGGCGGTGCAAGGTTTCACGGCTCCAGCATGGATATGCTGCCGGTGTTTAGAGCCAATCGGGTATTCGATTACTTCCAACGCCAAGGTTTAACCCCAGACTTTCTCGACGATGTGCACCACCATCAGCTGGAGCTGTTAAGTAACACCTTTAAACAATTTAACTTTAATCCGGCGGTTATCGAGCTATCTACATCACTGGAATATATGGGCGGCTTCCTTTCATTTAGCTCGCCCTACGCTCAACAGCTGTGTGAAATGATGCGCGACCGCGGTGTGCACACCGACTTTCGCAAGCAGTGGCTTAGAATGGGCCCTGCGCCTTATTTGTGCGATGAGCAATTGCAGGACGCCATTCACGCTCTGGAGGAGTCGGTTAAGGAATTGCCACGCGGTTAATACAACACTGCTTGTGTTTTTTGCCACTGCCGCAGGGGCAGGGGTCGTTGCGGCCCAGCTTCGGGGTGTTCAGTTGCGGGGCGCTGCTGTTGAGGTAGCGCCAATGGCCATTTTCCTGAATGAAATGCGACAGATCGTGCAGTGCATGCAGTTGCTCCCCTTGCCGATACCACGCAATAAACTCGACCTCGCCACTCGCACCAGCCGTGCGGCTGGATAACACCTGCAGTTGGCCGAAGTTTGCCTGTTCAAGCCAGCCTTTAAGCGCTAGTTGATCAACACCTGCACGGGCCGATTCTGCCCAGCTGAGTAGGATGTAGTCGAGCAGCCCTAAGGCGTGGGCGCTGAAGCGCGAGCGCATCAGTGCGTCTGGGCTGGCTGCGGCGGCGCCATCGTGAATAGGCCGGCAGCAGGCTGGGTAACGGTGACCGCTGCAACAAGGGCAATCCTTGGGTAGCATTTTTCATCCTTTTTCGGTATTTTTGCCACCCTTTCGCCAATCGGAGGGCGGAGGCAGGGTCGCGTGCAAGAAGTGCGCTACTATAAAACAATCCTGCCTGGACAATAACAACCACATACCCAGAGCCCATGAGCGAATTTGACGATATAAGACCTTACCGCGATGCAGAAGTAGCCCCTGTCTTGGCTGGCATCGTAGGCAACCCTGAATTACACACCGCGATTGCCGCGCTAAAGTTTCCTGTTATTAGCCGCCTTGTGCCCTGGTTGATTAAGCCGCTCGTGGCGAAAAGATTGCGCGCTGAGTTTAAGGGTATCAACACGGTCGATGGCCTTCAGGAATTGGTTTCTGGTTATTTGCGCGCCATGCTGGATGAGAAGTCGCGCGGTGTCACCGCCAGCGGCCTCGACAAGTTAGACCGCGATAAGCCCTATCTATTTATTAGTAATCATCGCGATATTGCCATGGATCCAGCGCTGGTGACGTGGATGCTTTATCTAAACCATTTTCGCACACTGCAAATTGCCATCGGCGACAACTTGCTGACTAAGCCCTATGTCTCGGACATCATGCGCTTGAACAAAAGTTTTATCGTCAATCGATCGGCCAAAGCTCCGCGGGAAAAACTCAAGGCCGCTAAGTATTTGTCGTCTTATATCCACCATGTGTTATGCGAGGAACTATCGAGCTTATGGATAGCGCAGCGGGAAGGCCGCGCTAAAGACGGGCGCGATAAAACCAACTCCGCCGTGGTGAGCATGATTGCCTTGAGTAAGCCCAAACAACAGCCCTTGGGTGACTATTTAGCCGAACTCAATATTGTACCTGTGTCTATTTCTTACGAATGGGACCCCTGCGATTTGGCCAAGAGTCGCGAGTTGTACTTGTTAAAAACCGAAGGCAGTTATCAGAAAGGTGAGCAGGAAGATATCGCCAGCATTGCCGCCGGCATTAACGGCTTTAAGGGGCGTATTCATTTAGCCTACGGCGATGTGATTAACGGTGAGTTTAAAGGCACAGATGAAGTGGCGGCGGAGATAGATCGTCAAATACTGTCGAATTATCGTTTGCATCCGAGCAACTGTTTAGCCTACCAACAATTAACCGGGCTGGTGCCGAAGGTTAAAGTGGGCGAGGCGCAAGTGGCCTTTAATGCCGATGACTATCCGGCGGAAGCGGCGGAGCTAAAGCGCCGGGTGCAGGGTTTGAACGATGAGCAACGTGATATTTTCTTAGCCAGCTATGCCAACCCTGTGAGTGCACATTTGGATATGAATCGCTGATTATTGATCGGCAGGCGCAATGACCAGCGTTGTCAGCTTATTGGTGTCGGCGCTGGTGACGCACTGCACATGCATCTTCTTGGTGGAGTGTTGTTCACTTAAAAAGCGTTGTTCTGGCAGCACCACGTCGGCGGTAAAGATGAGGGTGTTGGTGCGTTCATAATCGTTATAGATGGCGGCGCGCTGATCCATATTTAAGCTGATGATTTTGCCTTCCATTTGTTGGTAAGTGGCTTTTTCGCACAAACCATGGCCGGCAAAGAGATCAAATTTTGGCCTGTTCTCAACGATGCCAAGTGCGCGTTTGGTGCTATCACCTGAAGTAAACTCGGCGCGGAAGTGTTTCGCAATGAGCACTGTTGCCGTTATGCTCATCAACACCAACATGACTGCGCCGCCAATGAATAGCCATAGCTGAAATTGCTTGTTTTCCATCATTGGCTAGCGCCTATTGTGAGATTTATCTAGCAAGCTTAATCAAGATATCGGTTAGACTCAATTTTTCTAAAGCCGGCATGTAATCGCAGGACGCGATCGCGGTGCTGAATCGTATAACTAAGGGATGGTATGACGGATTTTTTTAAGGGACGCAAGGTTTGGATTACCGGCGCATCGTCGGGTATCGGTGAGGCATTGGCGCAGCAACTGGCCGCTAGAGGTGCATGCTTATTGTTGAGCTCCCGCCGGGAAGAGGTTTTAGAGCAGTTGCGGATAGGTTTGGTTAATCCCGATGCGCATCGCGTGGTGAGTTTGGACTTGGCTCATCCGGAGCAAGTGTATAAGCAAGTTTCCGCCTTGGTAGCTGAGGGTTTAAGCGTCGATATTTTGATCAATAATGCCGGTATTTCCCAGCGCGGCCGGGCCCAAGATACGGCCTTCACTGTCGATCGAAAAATTATGGAAGTGAATTACTTAGGTACCGTGGCGTTAACCAAAGCGGTACTGCCAGCGCTATTGATGTCGCGATCCGGCATAGTGGCGACCATTACCAGCGTATCGGGTTTGATTGGCTCCCAAGGGCGGGCTGCTTACTCGGCCGCTAAGCACGCGTTGATGGGCTTTATGGAGGCCTTGCGCGCCGAACTGCACAGCCAGGGCGTGCAGGTAACCGTTGCCTGCCCAGGTTGGGTAAAGACACAAATATCCATCAACTCCCTAGATGAAACCGGTGCGCATTTAGGCAAAATGGAACCGCGAATTGCGCAGGGCATCTCCGCTCAACGCTGTGCTGAAGAGTTCTTGGCCGCAATCGAAAAGGGGCGAGATCAAGTCATTATTGGCCGAGGTGTGAGCGTATTGGCGCCGAGCGTTAAACGTTTTTTCCCCACGCTTTTTCGGCGACTGAATCGAAAACAGGTTTACCGTTAATGGCATTATCAGCCGAGCTAAAAAAGACTATTCAAACCGCCTATAGCCAGTTTTTGGAAAACAAATCGCTGAAGGCTCGCTATGGTCAAAAGCTCATGGTGGCGGAAATTGCTCGCACCTTGGGTGGCATTGAGCTCGATGACGACGGTGTACGGGTCGGCGATAACCATATCTGTGTGGTCGAAGCAGGCACCGGAACGGGTAAAACGGTGGCTTACTTACTGGCCGCTATTCCGGTGGCGAAAGCGCTGGGTAAAAAATTGGTGGTGTCTACCGCCACCGTGGCACTGCAAGAGCAAATTGTGTACAAGGATTTACCCGACTTAAAGCGCCAGTCTGGTTTACATTTCAATTTTGCCCTGGCCAAAGGCCGCGGCCGCTATTTATGTTTATCAAAACTCGATCGAATCCTGACCGATGTGGATGCCGCTAATAACAGTGAAAAGGCCTTATACGAGGATGAGTATCCACAAATAGACGAGCAGGCCTTGACCATTTATCAGTCCATGATGGACGCGCTGGCGGCCAATAAATGGGCCGGCGATAAAGACGAGTGGTCGGAAGAATTAGAGCCGCAGGTGTGGTCGCGGGTGACCACGGATCATCGCCAGTGCACCGGCCGACGCTGTTCTAATGTGTCCTCCTGTAGTTTCATTAAGTCGCGCGATTCGCTTGGCACTTTTGACGTTATCGTCGCCAATCACGATCTGGTGTTGGCCGACCTTGCCCTTGGTGGCGGCGCCATATTGCCTGACCCTGCCGATACCCTCTACGTGTTTGATGAAGGCCATCACCTGCCCGATAAAGCGCTCAACCATTTCGCTGAACACAGTCGCTTAATCGGCACCCTTAAATGGTTAGAGCAAACCAATAAGGTACAGGGCGCCATGTTGGGCGAAATTAGTGGCGCGGGAAACATCGACCGCTTCGCCGAGCAATTACCTGCTGCCTTGGCCGACGTGAAGCGTCAGCTGGAAATGGTCTACCCCATGGTGACCCAGTTGGCCGAGCGCATTGAAGACCCAGAGCGCAGCCCGCGCTATCGGTTTGAGCAGGGTATAGTGCCGGACGCTATGCGCGAGGTGAGCGTTGAACTGAAGCACACCTTTGAGCGATTGGCCGAATTATTGGGCAAGATGACACGGGAACTTGAAGAGGCCCTGGAGTCGAGCCACTGCGATGTGCCCAAGGTTGATATGGAAAATTGGTACCCACAGCTGGGGGTGTGGCAATCCCGTGCGGAGGCCGGTTTAGCGCTCTGGGCCAGCTTCGCCGAGCTGGATCACAAAGGCGGGGTGCCGAAGGCGCGTTGGATAACCTTAGTGGATTTCGGCGGCAGCATTGATTACGAGATTTGTTCTAGCCCCATTTTAGCGGCCAAAACGCTCGAATATAGTTTGTGGAACCGCTGTTGCGGTGCGGTGGTTACCTCGGCAACCTTGACTGCGCTGGGCAAGTTTGATCGGTTAAAAATGCGTACTGGTACCCCCGAGGCTTCAACTTATACTGTGGTGCCCAGCCCGTTCGATTTTAATAAAGCGCAGTTGCAAATTCCTAGCACCGCCTCCGATGCTAGCGACAGTCTGAATCATACCTTGGGTATTATCGATTGCCTGCCGGCGCTGCTGGGCGCACAAAAGGCTGCCCTCGTGTTGTTCGCCTCCCGTCGGCAGATGCTTGATGTTTACGACGGTCTATCTATTGACTGGCGCGAGCAGATTTTGGTGCAGGGCGATAAGTCAAAGCAGGAGATGCTAAACGCGCACCGTGCCCGCATCGATGGGGGTGAAACCAGTATTTTGTTTGGCTTGGCCAGTTTTGCCGAGGGCGTGGACTTGCCCGGTGGTTATTGCCAGCATGTGATTATTGCCAAGATTCCCTTCGCGGTACCCGATGATCCGGTGGAGGCCTCGCTGTCGGAGTGGATAGAGGCGCGCGGCGGCAACCCGTTCATGGAAATCACCGTGCCCGATGCAGCGTTAAAATTAGTGCAAGCGTGCGGTAGGTTACTGCGTACCGAAACTGATACCGGTACCATCACCCTGCTCGATAACCGTTTGCTAACCCGGCGTTACGGCAAGGCGATCCTCAACTCGCTACCACCGTTTAAACGCTTATTTTGACTCGAATGGAGAAGCATGCCATGCGTTACGTTTTGAGTGTTTTACTGATGTTTTTGCTGGCGGCCTGTGCCGGAAAACAAAGTTTTCGCGATAGCTGTGCGGCCAATGTTAACGCCGCCTGGGATGAATTGGATATCGCTAAAACCGAGGGCTTTTCCGGCTCGGTGAGCTACTCCAAGGCGCTGGGGTTAATCAGCTTGGCTAAATCTATGCAAACCGTGGAAAACTTCGATAACTGCGTTAAACACGCCAAAGATGCACGTTTCTATATTGCCGAGTCGCGCAAGGGGCAGTAGTGGTTTCAGGTAAATACGCCCAACTTCGCCGGTTGCTGTCGGAACTCGAGTCGATGATGAAAGCGGCAGATCTCTGGGCGTCTAAACCACCAAATAAAGCGGCGTTTGCAAGTCGAGCGCCTTTTTGCATTGATACGATGACTATCTTAGAGTGGTTGCAGTTTGTTTTTCTTCCTAAATTGTCTCACCTTATTGCGCAGAATGCGGCATTACCCCAAACCAGCGGAATTTTACCTGTTGTAGAAGAGTGCTTACCAAAGCAGGTAAAGCATTATGAGCAAATACTCGAGCTCGTAAGAAGGGTCGATCATTTTTTATCCAATTCCGCCTGAGTTCCTTCAGTTCCCTCGCTATTTTTTAAACATACTTTTTTTGTGCTGGCGTAGACATTTTTTCTGAGATACAGTTCCGTCTTTTTTAAACTGCCTATTGGCTGGCTGGAGCAGTCTGGTTGGTGTAGGCGATGTATATTTTGAATTGGAAATGAATCCGCGTGCCGGAATGGAGTTGTAATGAAATTATGCAATTGGAAGCTTCTTTTTATCTTTCTGGCTGGAGCGTTTTTACTAACAGCTTGTGGCGGCGGTGGCAGTAGCTCGCCAAAATTTGGAGTGGGCGAGGGCTCAACCAGTACTGGTGGCAGCAGCACTGGCGGTAGTACCGGTGGAAGTACCACTACGTCGGTCGTTAAATTGGGCAATGGCACAGGCTCTTCTTTCGTATTGGGGCAATTGGCTAGCACAAAAACCACATTGCAATCAGGGGGATCAGCGACCCTGAGTTTGAATGTAGTGGACGCTAATAACTCGCCGGTGTTAGATGCTTATTCAGTAAGATTCTCTTCTACCTGCCTTGCGGCTGGTTCTGCGCTACTCACAAAAAATGGTTCAAACGTTTCTCAGATTACGACTGCTGATGGACTCGGCTCGGTGACTTATACGCCGCAAGGTTGTTCTGGTATCGATACGGTCACTGCGAATATGACCGTAGGCGAAGCGACCTTAACAGCCACCGTCGCGCTTACTGTAGAGGTTGATCAAGTGTTAGCGGTAGAGTTTGTGTCGGTTTCTACGGACAAGCTTTCGCTGCGTGGTATTGGTGGATCTGAAACAGCGCAAGTGACCTTTAAGTTAGTGGGGGCTCAGTCTGCTCCTATCATTGGTGAAACCGTAAATTTCAGCCTGAGTACCCAAGAGGGTGGCGTTTCCCTTGCGGGCGGAACAACGACAGGCGTTACGGATAGCGCTGGTTTGGTCACTACGGTTGTACAAAGCGGCACGACGGCAACAACCGTTAAAGTATTTGCCACCCATGCAAGTACGTTAATTCAAGGTAGCTCTACAGATATTGTTATTTCGACAGGTGTAGCGGTAGATGACTTTTTCTCGATTTCACTGAGCTCGCGCCAACCGGCTAATGCCTACAATACTGATGGCATCGAGGTGAAAATTAACGTGATCGCGAGCGATCAGTTTGGTAATAGCCCTCCAAATGGCACTCAGGTTCGTTTTGTTTCTGCCGAAGCTGGCAAGGTAGATCCCGCTTGTTCCTTGACTGACGGTCGTTGCAGTGTGACTTGGCTGAGTTCTAGTCCTCGCCCGAGCGATAACCGAGTACAAGTATTGGCCTACATGAGAGGGGCTGAGTCTTTTACGGATGTGAACGGTAATAGTGTTTACGATGCAGCTGAAATAGGGTTGCACACCGATTTAGGTGAGCCCTATGCCGATGAAAACGAAAACAACCAATATGACCTTGGCGAGTTTTTTGTTGATATCGACCAAGATGGTGTTTTTGATGCCATGGGTGATGGTGAGTGGAATGGCCCCTGCATGTCGGGCGTCAACTCCGCGGCTATTTGCTCGGCCAAAGATAGTACGTTTATTTCTCGAGATATTCGTTTGTTTATGCCGCGTAATGAGATGTCAGTGGTGAGCTATGGTAGCTTCCCTGCCCATGGTGGCACGGTCAGCGCTGTTGGTGGTCTTACCCTTACCGGCTTGATTTTAGATGATGGCAATGGCAACCCTTGGCCCACCGGTACTACTTACGCTTGGAAAATAGATGTATCAGATACTAAAACATTGCGTATGGAATCTACCTCGGGCAGCGTCAAAACCATTTTTCCTGAAGATTCCGTTGCCATGCCGCCTTTTAGCGTTAGGTTTACCGACAACAGCGCATTTACTGTTCCAGCGAGAGCTGAGGTAACGCTCACCGTAACCTTCCCTGATGCGACTAAATATGAGTATTTCTTTTTTGTAGATTACAACAAAGAAAGCTAGTTATTCATGCGTGAACCAAAGGGCTTTACCAGTCAGGTAAGGCCCTTTTTTTTGCGGGTTAATAATACCGTCTGGGCTCTAACCTGCCTGCCTAGATCATAAGGTGGTATTTGCCGCGTTTATAGTTAGTTCACTCCGCAGAACGTGCCTACAAAGCCTTTGGTCGCAACCAGAGCTTAATCATAGTGACATCTTTTTTTAATGTCTTACTATGCCATCAACACATACCTTTTCACTCTCATAATTCCATAGGACTTAGCCGTGTTTATCAACAAATTTAAGGACAAGCGCGTATACCTGCCATTTATTATATTAATCGTCAGTATTGCAGCCTTTGTCGTTATGAAAAACCTTAAGCAGCCAGCTGAGGAGAAAGTCGCTGATCAGATTGCTCCTCTCGTCAAGGTAGAGTCGATTCGATTTGAGCCCATGCAATTAGCGGTGAGCTCTCAGGGTGTAGTAACTCCTAAATTTAAGACGCAACTGGTTGCTCAAATCAGCGGTGAAATAAGCTTTATTGCCCCTGAATTTGTTCGTGGTGGCTTTGTAAAACAGGGGCAAATACTCGCGCGCATAAATGACAGCGATTACCAAGCGTATGTTATCGAAGCACAGGCTGCACTCTTGTCAGCTCAAGCTGGATTGGAGCAAGAGCAGGCTTTAGGTGCGGTGGCAAAGGATGAGTGGAGACGCATTAAGGATCGTAAACCAACGGCATTAAGCTTGCGAGAACCGCAACTTGCCCAGGAGCAGGCTCGCGTTCGCGCAGCGGAGGCGGCACTTGCACGCGCCAAAAGTAACCTAGAGCGAACAATCATTCGCGCGCCATTTCACGCATTGATTGAAACCCGTCAAGTCAGTTTAGGTTCCTACGTTAATCCCGGTAACGCGATTGGCGATGTTCTGTCAGTCTCAGAGGCAGAAGTGCGACTTCCAGTGGCAGATAATCAAATAAAGTTTTTGATCAATGAAGGCGTGGGGTCAAAAGTGACACTGCGTGGGGAGCTGCAGGGGCAGGAAACCACATGGGACGCAAAAATCATTCGCACTGAAGGCGTCATTGATAGTCAGAGTCGCATGGCCTACTTAGTCGCTCAATTAGTCAATCCTTATGGCCTACAAGTGCCGAGAGCTGGCGATGAAAAATTAGATCAAAAAACAGAGCACCCACTTCGTTTTGGTAGTTATGTGCGTGCGTCCGTTGAGGGAATCAGTATCCCTCATGCGGCCCTAGTGCCACGACATATTATTGTGGATGGCAAGGTACCAACGTTAACGGCAGAGAATACCTTGTTGTTTAAAACGGTAACCTCAATACGCGAGCAGGGAACGATGGTCGTCGTGGTTGATGGTGTTGCTGATCAGGATCAGCTCATTGTTTCAGCGCTGCAATATCCCGTTGAGGGAATGTTGTTGCGGCTACCAGTGGAAAGCAAGTCGACAACAGAAAAGCCGGATGAGAATAATTCAACCGAAGAATTAGACAATGAAGAAGCGCTTGCGAAGAAAAGCGACTAAATAATTGGGGTTATACAGTGACAAATCTAATGAAAGCAAATGATGCAAGTGACGACCCAACCCGTAAAGGCCTGATTGCGTGGTTCGCTCGCAATACCGTGGCTGCCAACTTACTAATGTTTTTCATTATTATTGGAGGTGTGATTTCTGCCTTCAGTATTCGTCAGCAAATGTTTCCGGAGATTGAAATTGACTGGCTGCAAGTTCAAATTTTCTATCCGGGAGCGGCGCCCAAAGAAGTAGAGGAAGGTATCACCTTAAAGGTAGAGGAAGCGTTTAAGGGCCTACAAGGTTTGGAACGCGTCATTACATACTCGCGCCGTGGTATGTCGCAGGCATACATAAAAGTTGCTAAAGGTTACGATCCACAAGTGGTACTGGATGAAGTTAAAAGCGAAGTGGATTCTATCTCTAGCTTTCCTGCCGGTATTGAACGACCACGAGTGGAGCGTTTTAAATACAAACAAGAAGTTTTGTATTTGTCCTTATATGGAAATCTGACTCCCACTCAGCTTAAGGATTTGGGTAAGCGTATACACGAAGAAATTCAGGTATTGCCTAGCGTTAGTATCAGCGAATATTACTCTGGACTAGGTTATGAAATTGGTATCGAGGTCAGCAAAGATAAATTGCGAGAGTATAATTTGACCTTTCAGGATATCGCCCAAGCTATCCGTAACGAATCAAGCAACATGTCGGCCGGGCAGATTAAGGCTGCCGATGGCTACATATCTTTACGGGTAGAAAATCAGGCCTATCGGGGTTATCAATATGAGCGCATACCACTCATTACCTTGCACGACGGAACGGTAATTAAAGTTGCCGATGTGGCCACAGTGCACGACGGCTTTGAAGACGGTATTCAGTATTCGAAGTTCAACGGCATGAATTCGGTGGCGTTTTTCATCGGCGCCACCCGCGATCAGAGTATTACTAGTGTAGCCAATGTTGTTAAACAATACGTAGCGGACAAGGAGAAGCAATTGCCCGACGGTGTCCACTTGGAAACGTGGGTGGATTTCACTTACTACTTGCAAGGACGCCTAGATATGATGGTGTCCAATATGAAAATGGGCGCCGTTTTAGTGTTTTTATTGTTGGCGCTTTTTTTACGCGTGCGGTTAGCATTTTGGGTGATGTTGGGTTTACCTATTAGTTTCCTTGGCGCGTTGATGTTGATGCCTATGGAGTGGGTGGGTATTACCATTAATGTGGCAAGTTTGTTTGGCTTTATTTTGGTGTTAGGGGTGGTGGTGGATGACGCCATCGTCATTGGAGAGAGCGCCTATCAGGAAGTAGAAGACAAAGGGCAAACCATTGAAAACGTTATACGCGGTGCCCAGCGGGTTGCGATGCCAGCCACCTTTGGTGTATTAACAACGGTTGCAGCGTTTATGCCAATGTTGTTAGCCGACGGACCATCGAAAGGCTTCTCCATCGCGATTGGCGGCGTTGTAATTTTATGTTTGCTCTTTTCGTTGGTGGAGTCCAAATTAATTCTGCCCGCGCATTTGGCGCACATGAAGCAACGTCCGCACAACCCAAAAAACCCTTTCCATTGGGCACGTTCACATATAGATAGTGGTTTAAAGTATTTTATTGCTAACGTCTATCGCCCTGGGCTAGAAAAAATGTTGCACTACCGCTATGTGGTATTGATGACTTTCTTTGGCATTTTCTTGATAAGTTTGGGTTTGTTCAGTACTGGCTTGATCCGCTTTATTGGTACCCCTAAAGTGCCCAGTGATTTTCCCGACATTAATATTGAGATGCAGGTGTCCGCGTCTGAGCAGTCGACGCTTGATGCTGCATTGGCCGTGGAAAAGATGTTGAAAGACGTCGATGCGAAAATTAATGCAGAGCACGGTCAGAGCATGATAAAGAGCATGCATGTAGATCTGCAGTCGCGTACCAGTGCTCGCATTATGACGATGTTGGTTGATCCGGAGATCCGCCCTATCGATACCTTCGAGTTGGCCGCTATGTGGCGCGCGGCAATGCCCGCATTGCCGGGCGTAAAGTCACTCACCATTCAAGATAATTTAATGGGGAATGACCGTGATGATGGCGACATTAGTTTCCGCTTAGAAGGTGCAAACGAAGCAGAGCTAGTGCTGGCGATCATTGATTTGAGAGACAAGCTCAGCAGCTTGGTGGGTGTGGGTGATATAAACGACAGCAGGCGTCAACAAACACAGGAGGTACAGCTGGAGTTAAAACCCTTGGCTTACTCAATGGGACTGACACTGGCCGATGTGGCGCGTCAAGTAGGGTTTAGTTTTTACGGGATTGAAGCTCAGCGAATTCTACGCAATGGCGAGGAAATTCGCGTGATGGTGCGCTACCCAGAAGATCAGCGTAACGCTATTGGTTTAGTCGAAACTACCTTGATTCGTGCGCCAAACGGTGCCGATGTGCCGTTGGCCGAGGTAGCCAGCTTTAATATTGTCAATGCAGCGTCTGAAATTCGTCATGAGAATGGCAAGCGCTCCATTAACATCTGGGCCTCTGTGGATGCGACTCAGGCAGAGCCGCAAAAAATTGCTGCGGAAATCCGCGATGAATTTTTACCTGCGATGCTGAAAAACTACCCAAGTGTGTCCAGCTCTTTGTCGGGCCGCGTCCAAGAGGAAATGGAAGATCAGGCCAAGTTCATTCGCAACATCGTACTATCCTTGGTTGTCGTCTATGCCTTGCTGGCGATTCCACTACGCTCCTATTTACAGCCGTTCATGATTATGTCGGTCATTCCCTTCGGTTTGATCGGCGCGATGATTGGCCATCTGGTGCTGGGTATGGACATGAGTATGTTGTCTTTGTTTGGCCTGACCGCTGTGGCGGGGGTTGTCGTCAACGACTCATTGGTTATGGTGGATTACGTCAATGGGGCAAGGCGTGAGGGCACGCGTTTGTGGGACGCCGTATTAGACGCAGGTTGTCGGCGTTTTCGAGCGATTATATTGACTTCCTTGACCACTTTTATTGGCGTTGTTCCGATATTATTGGAAACCAGCATGCAGGCTAAAATTGTCATACCTATGGCAGTATCTTTAGCCTTTGGGGTACTCTTTGCGACGGTCATAACGTTGATCATGATCCCCTGTCTCTATGTTGCAGGCGGCGATATTCGTGTCAAGATGGGCCAGTTGTTAAATTGGTTGCGAGAATTGCGTCAACAAGCCGCAACGCCATAGACGACTTATTACGCCTACTGCAACGATAACTCGTATCGTTGCAGTAGGCGTGATTATAGCTGTCAGGTCTTTTCCAGTCCCGTATAGGATGTTTTTTAAACAACGCATTCGCCCGCCAGCTAAGCTCTGTTACAATCCCGTCTCGCTCATTTTCCTGCATAGCGCTGACCATGGTCCAAATTGCTAGCCATAGCGGTATTACATTCGCCAAATGTAAGCTGATTTTTTGCTTTTTAGTGATTCTTCCTGCAACGGTACTGGCCGATATACAGGACGATTTGAGGAATGCTAAGCATTTTTTGCTCAGTTCGCCTGCCCAAACCATCGCACTCTTAGCCCCTTACGTGCTCGAACATCGCGGTGAGATCCCTGAGCCTGACAAACTTGAGCTGTTGGCGCTTTTAACCCGTGCCTACATTGTTCAATCCGAACTAGCACTCGCTGCTCAAACCCTAGACCAGTTAGAGGCTATGGCGATTCGGCGTAAAGACCTGCATTACCAAGGTCTGGTGTTGCGCGAGCGAGGCTCGATCTTATTTGTTCAAACCCAGTATGCACAAGCGCTTGAGCTGTACGAGCAGGCGCTGGTGAAGTTTCAGCTGCTCGATAGCTCTTTGCAAATTGGCCTTACTTACAATGTCATGGCTCAGTCTTTGCGCGCTCAGCAGCAGTATACGCAAGCCCTTAGTTACGCGCGTAAGTCCTTAGCCTTGCTCCGCGAAAGTGGCGCTACGGCAGCCATGGCGGAAGTGTTAAATGCTATGGGTGTGATCTTCGAACGACTCAACAATCTCGAAGAGTCTTTGGTGGCGCATTCTCAGGCGATGGATATTCGTCGCGCCTTAAATGATAAGCCGGGTCTTGCCGATTCACTCTACAATATCGGAGAGATTCACCGTGAACTTAAAGACTATGCATCAGCCGAAGTGTACTTGTCTGGCTCTGTGGAGGTAGATCGCGAGCTTAATAACGTTAGCAATCTAGCTTATGGCTTGTTTAAGTTGGCGGATATTCAATGTGCGCAAAATAAATATGACTTGGCTAAAGAGAATGGCTTACAAGCCTTGGCCTTATTCACGAAATTAAATGCAGTCGAGAATGTTGTTGCCGCCAACGCAAATTTGGTAAAGCTGGAGTTGCGCTTGGGAGATTATGCCGACGCTGCGGTATTCCTTGAAAATGCTGAGGCGTTGTTAACCAACAACATGAGTCCGGAGCTAAAGTTTAGGCTAGGTATTTATCGTGCTCGTTTGTTTATTTCCGAAGGCGAGTTGTCAAAAGCTGAATTAATTTTACGCAATAGTATTGCGGTTCAGCTCGATGGCGTCGATGTGGAAATGCAATTGTATGTTTATCGGATGCTCAGCGACTTGTTGGCGCAACAAGGAAAGACTAATGAAGCGCTGGAAGTGTTAAATGCGCATAATGCGCGACACGATAAAATCATGCACGAGTCTCGGTTGCAGTCGATCTCTAATGTTCAGTCAAGTGTTGAGTTTATGCGGCGAGAACAGCAGTTAGCGCTGTTGTCTCGGGATAAAGACATTGCAGATGTTAAAGAGGATAAGAAGAAATTCGAGCGCAATACGGTAGTTTTTGGCTTCGTTGCGTTGTTTTTTCTCCTGTTCGTGCTATTCGGCCGTTATCAATCTCGACGTATAAATTTTCAGTTAAAGCAGCAGGTGGCTGAACGCACTGCCGAGTTAGAGGCAAAAAATGCCGAGTTGCAGCGCGCTTATGCTCAATTGCAGTCTGTTAGCCAAACAGATCTTTTGACCGGCTTATCGAATCGACGTTTTTTGCAAGAACACATAGAGCATGACTGCGCTAAAACTATCCGGGACTATTTGAATTGGTTGCAGGCCAAGTCGCCGGTTCCCAGTCAGTCAGATTTGCTTTTCTTTTTGATTGATTTGGATGGATTTAAAAACGTCAATGATTTGAACGGTCATGCTGCGGGTGATCTTGTGCTTGCTCAGATGAAAAACATCTTGGCGCAAATTTTTCGGGAAACAGATTATCAGGTGCGCTGGGGCGGCGAGGAGTTTTTGGTTGTCGCTAGGTATAGTCAGCGCGAAAATGCAGCGATGTTGGCCGAGCGCATTCGGGCCTTAATTGCCGAGACGGAGTTTGACATAAAACAGGCTAAACCTTTGACAATTACAGCGTCCATTGGCTTTTCCTGTTTTCCCTTTTTCTCGGACAGGCCGGCGCAATACAATTGGCAGCAAGTTGTGGATATCGCTGATACCTGTCTGTATGCGGCAAAACAGTCGGGCCGCAATTGTTGGGTCGGGTTAACCGGCGTGGAAGGGTTAGAAAAAGTCGATACCTTTGACAGGCTTTTTACCGAACCTGAGCAAGTGATTTGTGAAGGCTGGGTTAATCTTTATACCTCGTTAAACGATCCGAGATCGCTGTCTTGGCAGCTGCGTGCAACAACGTGATCGCTAATAGATAGGCAGGCGTCCCACGGCTGAGGAAATAATTGTGACTTCATGTGCGAATTGCGTAGCAGAGAGGGTAGGCTGGGCAATGCTGCCCAGCCGAATGAATTGAATGAAGGATTAATTCGCAACGACTTGTAAAATTTGCCCGCAGAACCATGCGGCGTAGGTACCTAAGGCGTAGCCGAGTACGGCGAGTAAAACACCAACAGGCGCAAGCGCCGGGTGGAATGCTGCCGCTACCACAGGTGCCGATGCTGCACCGCCGACATTCGCTTGTGATCCGACGGCCATATAGAACAGCGGTGCTTTTATAATGCGGCACATGGTTAGCATTAATGCTGCGTGTACTAGCATCCAAATGGCGCCAATTAAAAAGTAGCCTGGGTTTTCGAATATGGCTCTAATATCCATGTGTGTACCGATAGTGGCCACCAGAATATAAATAAATACCGAGCCCACCTTAGAGGCACCAGCGCCCTCTAGATGCTTAACTTTGGTAAACGATAACCCCAGTCCGAGGGTCGTTGCGGTGACAATTAGCCAGAAGAAATGGCTGGTTAAGCTAAACCGCGCTGTACCAGGGTAGTGCTCGGCGAACCAAGGCGCGATGAAGTCGGCTGTTAAATGCGCAAATCCAGTGACACCAAACGCCACAGTGCAGATGAATATTAAATCTGGCAGAGTGGGTAGGCGCGAGATTTCAGATTGCAGCTTTTCAACCTTTTCTCTTAACGCCGTAATGGCTGAGTTATCGGCACCAATTGATGCGTCAATTTCCTTTGCGCGGCCGGCCATCAGCAGCAGTATCGCCATCCAAATATTGGCGACAATAACGTCCACGGCAACCATGGAAGAAAAGATCTGGTCTGAAGCCCCAAAAATTTCCTTCATGGCGGCTTGGTTTGCGCTGCCACCAATCCAAGAGCCCGCAATTGTGGTCATTCCGCGCCATATATCATCGACATTTGCGCCTAAGATGTCCGGCGCCAACCAAGACACCAACAACAGGGCAATGGGGCCGCCAATGATGATGCCGGCGGTTCCCGTGATAAATAGAACAAGTGCCTTAGGGCCAAGATTGACGATGGATTTGAAGTCAATGCTAAGTGTGAGTAGCACGAGGCTGGCAGGCAGCAGGTAGCGCGAGGCAACAAAATACAGCTGGGAGTCGTGGCTATCGATAATGCCAAAGGTCGTCAGCAGCGAGGGTAAAAAGTAACACAGCAGTAGCGCTGGGACATAGCGATAGAAATTTCTGAAGAGGGGGTAATTGCTTTGTGAAGTATGAAATACCGCACCTAAAATCAGGGCCAGTAGACCCAATTGCACTGCATCGTTAGTTATCATAAGGCTGCTTTTTGTTATAAATTCGTGATGATACTGGCTAAGACGAAATAGGGAAGTGAAAGCGCAAAAGAAAAGCCCTCGGTGCGAGGGCTAGCAATGTGTGACTGCTTTCAAGGTGTAGCGAGGAGATACAGGGCCATAGTAGGTCAGACGTGTTACCGAAATATGACAGTATCTCGCCTTCACAGCGCCTTATCGCATCGCTTTTTCCTGCATGCCGCGTACATCGCGCACCCGCTCTTGTAAGATGGCCGTAGTGTGATAATTGCCTTCGGCCAGTTTAAGCCCATTGCGCAATTGAACCATGGCGGCGTCATAGATGCCGTTCAAGATGAAATATTCAGCTCGCGCTTCGTGTACACCTAAAATGTTGCCCGCTAAACCGTGCACTTCCGCTAGCTGATACCACACATAGGGGTCGGTGCTCCGGCGGCGCGAGTGGCGGTCGAGAATCTGTTCACTTTGGAGATAAAAGCCCGCTTTCATGAGCGTGTCGGCGTAGGCCATATTCGCGGGGTGGTTGCTTGGCTCTGTTTTTAACAGGGCCTGTTGAATGGCAATCGCCTCCTCGTAACGACCCTCGGCCGTGTAGATATCCGCCAAGGCCAATTGGTACTCCAGCTTGTTCGGGTTCAGGGCGAGTAGTGTTGCCAGCGCTTCGTGGGCACGGTCAGGCTGACCAGCTTTGCTGTAAGCGAGCACTAAACCGTAACGGCTGGCCTCCTTGTTCAGGCTGTCGCCGTCTATTTCACTGCTGAAGCGCTTAACCGCCGCCTGTGGGCTTTCGGCTTGCATCAAAAACACGCGCGCGCGCATCAAGTGGAAGCTCAGGCTGGATTCGTAGTGCTTCTTGGGGAACCGGGTGGCTCTGTTCATGGAGTCGGCAATTCGGCTTTCGGTCACTGGGTGAGTGAGTAAGAATTCCGGCGGTCGGCGCGAGTAGCGGGTTGTGCGCAGCATGGATTCAAACATCTCTGGCACCGCATAGGGGTCTAGACCCGCCGCCACCATGGTTTCCATGCCCACCCGGTCTGCTTCCTGCTCGTTCTGACGCGAAAAGCGCAACTGGCTATCGAGTGATGCCGCTTGGGTCGCCATCATGGCGGCCATGCCGGCATCGCCACCAGCCGTGGCCATGAGCACTAAACTCGCCAACATGGCGGCTGTGGTGGGGATGCTGGCGTTTTGCCGCGCTTCCACGCCGCGGGCAAAGTGACGCTGGGATAAATGCCCGAGTTCATGGGCTAATACCGATGCCAGCTGGTTTTCGGTGTTGGCTGTGGTAAACAGCCCGGTATGAATGCCCATCACGCCGCCAGGCACCGCGAAGGCGTTCATGGTGGGGTTTTTAACCAGTAATAGTTCTATGCGCTTATCGGGGAGTTCGCTGTAACCGGCGAGCTTGGCCACCAACTTCTCTAAATAATCCACCATGAGCGGGTCGTGCGAGGTGGGTACCTGAGCGCGAAACGCGCGCGCCCAACTTTCCCCCAACTCTCTTTCCTGTTGGGGTGATACAATGCCGCTGGTTGCATCGCCGAGGGCGGGTAGCTGGATGTCCTTGGTTTGGCTAACCGCAGGAAGGCTTAAGCTGGCCGCGGCCACGAGGGTGGCGATCAAGGAATTTATCGAATATCGGCCGCAAATTTTGGGCACAAAGCGCTCTCCGTGTAATGATGGCTCCACTTTATCGGTTTCGGGCTTTATCGACCAGCCGTGTCGAGTGGTGAATGTGTAATTTGACCCCGAATTTTGATCTGGGTTCAGCAATTTTTGTAAAGCGAATGAACATGTCTGAAGCCGCACCTTTACCCGATGCGCAATTGACCATCGATGCCCGTCATATGGCTTGTCCTATGCCATTATTGAAGGCCAAGCAGGGATTGAATCAGCTCGCCACTGGCGAGGTGTTATGCTTATTGGCCACCGACGTCGGTTCGAGTCGAGATATTCCAGCCTACTGTAAAATCAGTGGTCATATTTTGATCGCTGAGCGGGCTACCGGCACCGAATTTTGCTATTGGTTGCAAAAGCGCTAGGATTCGCAACCGACCCTCTTCCCCTATTTTGGAACCCCACAGAATGCTCAATATTTTTCGCAGTTGGACTAATCGCTACTTCTACGACGAGGAAGCGATTCTACTGTTGATATTGTTGGTTGCCGGCTTGGTTTTGGTAGTCACCATGGGCACCATTCTTGCGCCCATGATTGCCGCGATTATCTTGGCGTTTTTGCTCCAAGGGCTAGTCGTTCGCTTGTCGAACATGGGGCTTAATCCCATGTTGTCGGTATGGTTGGCGTTTACCTTGCTTATGGCAGGCCTCGTCTCCACCTTGTTTATCGTCTTTCCGATACTCTGGCGCCAATTGGGTAATTTGCTCGACGAAATGCCGCGCATGATGGTGCAAGCGAAGGCGCAGCTTGCCTTGCTGCCCAGTCGCTACCCGGAATTTGTCTCGGAAGAGCACATCAAGCGCATTAACGATTTGGCTGGCGCTGAGCTTGGTCAAGTGGGGCAGAGCCTGGTGACTTACTCCGTCGCCTCGGTGCCTTTGTTGGTTACGGCGTTGATCTATTTAGTGTTAGTGCCGATTTTAGTGTTCTTTTTCTTGAAAGATCATCAGCAAATCTTGGCGTGGCTGAGTGGCTTTCTGCCGCGTAAGCGCCCGATAATGCGGCGCGTATGGTTAGAAATGAATGACCAAGTGGCTAACTATATTCGCGGCAAAGCCTTGGAAATTTTCATTGTTACTGCAGTGAGTTTTGCCGCCTTTTCCTTTTTAGGTTTGCGCTATTCCCTGTTGCTGGCAATTGCAGTGGGCTTGTCTGTTTTAGTGCCCTATATAGGCGCTGCGGTTGTCACCTTGCCGGTGCTAATGGTGGGATTGTGGCAGTGGGGCTTGGGTTCAGATTTTTATTGGCTGCTGGTGATCTACGGCATTATTCAAGCCGTTGATGGCAACGTCTTGGTGCCGGTATTGTTTTCCGAGGCGGTTAACTTGCACCCCGTGGCTATCATCTTGGCGGTATTGGTGTTTGGAGGTGTCTGGGGTTTTTGGGGCGTGTTCTTCGCCATTCCATTAGCTACGTTAATTAAAGCTGTATTGAACGCTTGGCCGAGTAAATCCAATGGTGAGAGTGCGCCGGACGTGTCAGTTTGAAGATTATGGCACAACCTAAACATTATCTGTCGGCGCTACTCTTTTGGTGGGTGGCGAGCTTTTTTTCTGTGCAGGTGTTGGCTCAGGCTAGCAGCGAGCCTTCGCAAGTAGCGCCAGTTGCGAATAAAGACATTGTTGCGGCTGCGGTGGGCCTAACGGACGAGGCATCGATAGCGGCATCGGCAGAACCATCGATTGTGCAATCGGTGGTGCCGGTTAAAAGTGCCAACGATGAACGCGATTACAAATACATCGAATTAGCCAACGGCTTAAAAGTATTACTGATATCAGACCCTTCCACGCAAGAGTCTGCCGCGTCGCTTCAGGTTGCCGTGGGCAGCGCCCAAGATCCAGAAGGGCGCGAGGGGCTGGCGCATTTTCTTGAGCACATGTTGTTTTTGGGTACAGAAAAATACCCGGAGGCCGACGCTTATCCTCAATACATTGCCAAAAGCGGTGGTAGCCATAATGCTTACACCAGTCTCGATCACACCAATTATTTTCTCAGTGTCAGGCCTGATTTTCTCGCCGGTGCTATCGATCGCTTTGCTCAATTTTTTATTGCACCTTTATTTACCGAAGCCTACGTCAACCGAGAAAAGGAAGCGGTGCAGGCTGAGTTTCTAGCCAAGATTAAAGACGATAGCCGGCGCAGTCACTCGGTGTTTCAAGCGGTTATCAACCCTAACCATCCGGCGGCTCGCTTTACCGTCGGCAACCTAGATACCTTGGCTGACAAGCCGAATGAAAAAATCAGAGATCTGCTCATCGATTTCTATCGGCGCTATTATTCGGCCGACCAAATGTCATTGGTGGTGCTCGGCCGAGAAAGTTTGGCTGAACTCGAGCGCATGGTGACAGAACATTTTAATGCCGTGGTGCAATTACCTAGGCCAGAAACGCCGAGTGCCCAACCGTTATTTTTACCCGACGCGTTACCGCTAGAGGTGCGCTATCGCCCAGAGCAGGAGTTGCGCGAGTTGCGACTGAGCTTTCCGGTGCCCGATAGCCGCAGTTATTTTTACGAGAAACCGCTCACCCAAATTGCAAACCTGCTTGGCCATGAAGGGCGCAGTAGTTTGTTGTCGGCTCTGAAAGCCGAGGGTTTGGCAGAAAGTTTATGGGCGGGTGAAAATGATTTTGGCCCTTATGGCAGTTCCTTTGTGGTATCTGTCGCACTCACCGAGAAAGGCCAAAATAACCCTGAGCTGGTTAAGGCGTGGATATTTGCCGCAATCGATACTATTAAGCGCGATGGTTTAGAGCGGTGGCGTTTTGATGAGCTCAAACAGTTGGCGGATATCAGTTTTAGATTTCAAGAAAAGCGAAGCCCTGCGTCTTTAGTGCAAAGTTTAGCCCGCAATCTGCATCTTTATCCTGCGCCTGAGGTGCTGCGGGCCGGCTACATTTACGAGGGCTTTGATCAAAACTTATTGCAGTTTTATCTAGATTATTTGCGGCCAGATAACGTGTTTGTGTTGCAGGCCGACGATAAGCTCGAGGCGCAACAATTAAGCCCCTTATATGACACGCCCTATCTGGTGCAGCAACCAAAACCAGTTTTAACTCTGGCGGTTGAGCAGCGTAGCCAGCTGAAGTTGCCGACACCTAACCCCTTTGTGCCTGGTCGTTTACAGGTGCGCGATACTGTGTCTAAAAATAAACTGCCCGAACGTTTAATTGCCGAGCCAAATCTTCGCCTCTGGTATATGCAAGATAGCCAATTTGATTTGCCCAAAAGTGTGATTCGCATTCAATTGCGCTCGCCGGCGGTTGGTGTCGATATACAGACGCGCGTGCAAGCCGAGTTATATGTCGCTATGGTGCTGGACGAATTAAATGAATACAGCTATCCAGCTTTTTTGGCAGGCCTAGGTTTCGATGTACAAGCCACCGCGCGCGGGCTGGATATTACTGTGGCCGGTTACAACGATCGGCAGGGTTTGTTGTTAACGGAAGTTTTGGAGGCATTGGTTAGCCCGCGTTTAGAGTCGTCTCGGTTTGCCAATGTGCGCGGCGAGTTAATGCGGCGCGCGCGCAATGGCGATAAACAACCTCCTTATATTCAATTGTTTCAGCAGCTGGTGCCAACGCTGTACGAGCCGGCCTGGCCGAGCGCGGAAATTGCCGACGCGATGGGCAATACCGGGCTTGCCGATCTGAAAAATTTCGGTCGCAAATTTAGCCTCAATAGTCAGGTCGACATGCTCGTCTACGGTAATCTTTTGCCCGCCGAAGCGCGACAACTGGCCACCTTGGTCGGTCAGCAATTAACGCAAGGTCGACCGATAAATCAAAAGGGGAAGTTAAAGTTGCTCACCTCCGCGCGGGGTGGTTACGAGCGCCAACTGTCGGTGCAACACAACGATAACGCGCTCGTGATCTATCATCAGGCCGATAGCGATAGATACAGCGATAGAGCCCATTTACTGTTATTGGCACAAAGTATTCGCACGCCTTTCTTTAATAGCATTCGCACCGAGCAACAATTGGGTTATGTGGTGTTTGCCGGTGCCATGCCCATTGCCGACTACCCAGGCTTGGTGTTGGTGGCTCAATCGCCCCACGCGGATGCTCGCCAGTTGCGCGCAGCCTTTGATGACTTTGTTAGTCAGATGCCCGAGTGGTTAGCCGATGATTTGGATTTACAGCGCAGTGCTGTCTTAGCCCAGCTACAGGAAAAGCCCAAAAATTTGGCGGAGCAGGCGGGGCGCTACTGGGATGAAATTGCCGCCGTAGGGCCGGCTGGCAAGGTTGACTTTAAGCGCCGTAAAAAACTTATTAAAGCGCTGAAGCAGGTTAATGCGGTTACCCTGCGCACCTTCGCTTATCGATTATTCGATCCAGAGCGCCGTTTGGTGCTGGGAACAGGGCCTATGGCCACAGAGGCCGAGCCGGTGACCAAGGTCACAGACCTCACAAGCTTTAAGGCGAGCGGCAAGCACTATATAGTGCCGTAAGCGAGGAAGGGCGCCAATTTTCGCCGCCCTGTATGGTTGTTTTGTAGAAAAATTACAAATGAAACTAATTTTACATTAGGTCATTTTGGTAATTATTTTAGGCATTTCCGCCGGAAAACTCGCAATAATCTAAACGACCCAGTATTATGATGCCAATTATCAAGCGCATGGCTGTACCTCATGCCTTGATTTTGTAAAAAAACTACAAGAATGATCATAGAGGACGTAATTCTCGCTCTGGTAGATTATTTTGAGCGATCATTGCGCGACCTCTATACTCTTTCGATTGTTTATTTCACACGTTGACTACAACCGGCATGCCCGGGTGAAAGGAGAGTTGAATGACAGAGGATATTGATGCCCTCGAAACGCGCGAGTGGCTCGATGCTCTACACGCGGTAATTCGTTACGGCGGCGACGGCCGTGCGGCGTTTTTGCTCAAGCAGATGTTTGACCGCGCCACTATGGCCGGTGTGGATTTGCCCGCCGCAATTACGACCCCCTACCGCAACACCATTCCCCCCAAGAAAGAAAAGCGCATGCCGGGCGACCTGTTCATGGAACGCCGCATTCGCTCGTTAATTCGTTGGAATGCCTTGGCCATGGTCATGCGCGCTAATGACAACGACGACGGTTTGGGTGGCCACATCTCTAGCTTTAGCTCCGCGGCGACTTTGTACGACGTGGGCTTTAACTATTTCTTCCGCGGTAACGACGGCGAAGAACTAGGCGACCTTATTTACTACCAAGGCCACAGTGCGCCAGGTATGTACGCTCGCTCCTTCCTCGAAGGCCGCTTGAGCGAAGACCAGCTCGACAACTTCCGTCGCGAAGTGGATGGCGCTGGTTTGTCTTCTTACCCACACCCATGGTTGATGCCCGATTACTGGCAGTTCCCCACCGTATCTATGGGCTTGGGGCCATTGCAGGCTATTTATCAGGCGCACGTCATGCGCTACGCCTCGGCGCGCGGCTTATCGCCACGCGGCGATCGCAAGGTATGGGCTTTCCTAGGTGACGGTGAGTGTGACGAGCCGGAATCCTTAGGTGCCATCGGTTTAGCTGGCCGCGAAGGCTTGGAAAACCTGATTTTCGTGATCAACTGTAACCTGCAGCGCCTCGATGGCCCTGTGCGTGGTAACGGCAAGATCATGCAGGAGCTGGAAGGTATTTTCCGTGGCGCAGGTTGGAACGTTATTAAAGTCGTGTGGGGCCGTCATTGGGACGCACTACTGGAAAAAGATACCACCGGTTTGCTGCAAAAGCGCATGGACGAAGTGTGCGACGGCGAATTGCAAAACTACAAGGCCAACGGTGGCGCTTATACCCGCAAGCATTTCTTCGGCAAATACCCGGAGCTGCTTGAGCTGGTAAAAGACATGAGCGACGACGAGATCATGAAGCTCAACCGCGGTGGTCACGACCCCTATAAAGTCTACGCTGCCTACGCCGAAGCAATGGCCTGTAAAGGTCAGCCCACGTGTATATTGGCCCAAACTGTAAAAGGTTATGGCCTAGGTGCAGCCGGTGAAGCCGCCAACATCACCCACTCGGTGAAGAAGTTGGATATCGAATCGCTGAAAGGTTTCCGCGACCGTTTCGGTATTCCCATCTCCGACGAAGAGTTGAAAACCGTTCCTTATTACCGTCCAGCGCCAGACAGCCCAGAGATGCAGTACATGCACTCGCGCCGCAAGCAACTGAATGGTTACTTGCCCGCACGTCAGGCAGATTTCGACGCGTTGGAAATTCCATCCTTGGAAACCTTTAAAGCTCAGCTTAAAGGTACCGGTGAGCGCGAAATTTCTACCACCATGGCGTGGGTGCGTTTTATCTCTACTTTGGTAAAAGATAAAAACATCGGCGAGCGCGTGGTGCCCATCGTGCCCGATGAAGCGCGCACCTTTGGTATGGAAGGCATGTTCCGTCAGCTGGGTATTTATACCTCTGAAGGGCAAAAATACGTGCCCCATGATCACGATCAGATCATGTACTACAAGGAAGATAAAAAGGGTCAAATTCTGGAAGAGGGTATCAACGAAGCTGGCGCTATGGCCGCTTGGTTGGCTGCGGCAACTGCCTACTCCAACAGCAACTGCCCGCTGATTCCTTGCTACATCTATTACTCCATGTTCGGTTTCCAGCGTATCGGTGACTTGGCGTGGGCCGCAGGCGATAGCCAAGCGCGCGGTTTCCTAATTGGCGCAACCGCCGGTCGCACCACCCTAAACGGTGAAGGTTTACAGCATCAGGATGGTCACAGCCACGTATTGGCTAACACCATTCCCAACTGTAAAACCTACGACCCAACCTACAGCTACGAGCTAGCGGTGATCATGCACGACGGCATGAAGCGGATGTATCAAGACAAGGAAAATTGTTTCTACTACATCACCACCATGAACGAAAACTACGTTCACCCAGACATGCCCGTTGGTGCCGAAGACGGCATCATCAAAGGTATGTACTTGCTGAAAGAAGGCAAGAAAACCAAGAAGGGTGGTTTGCGTGTTCAGTTGATGGGTGCAGGCTCAATTCTGCGTGAAGTGGAATTCGCCGCTGATATTTTGCGTGAAGACTTCGGCGTGGAATCCGACATCTGGAGCATGACCAGTGTGAACGAACTGACCCGCGACGGTCAGCGTGTATCGCGCTGGAATATGTTGAACCCAGAAGCCAAAGCGCCACGCAAAGCGTTCATTACCGAGTGCCTAGAGAAGCAAGAAGGCCCAGTGATTGCCGCAACAGACTACCTGAAAACTTACACCGAACAGCTGCGCGCCTTTATTCCTGGCGACTATGTAGCCTTAGGTACCGAAGGTTTCGGTCGTTCAGATACGCGTAAAAAGTTGCGTCACTTCTTTGAGGTGGATCGTCACTTTGTCGCGGTTGCCGCGCTCAAAGCTTTGGCCGATCAGGGTGCAATTAAAGCCTCTGTGGTTACCAAAGCACTGAAGCAGTTCGGTATCGACTCAGAAAAGCCAGACCCGATGAGCGTGTAAACGCTCCCGCCCAAGGCAGGCGGCACAAGGAAGTGCTGCCCTAGTCCAACAGGCGATGACCACCACAGTTACAGCAAATCATGTGTAGCGTGGCGATAGATTAAAACACCAGGACGGTTTTTTAATCCCTGAAGAACATACGCAAGGAGTTAACCTTGGCTATTCAAACTATCGCGGTGCCGGATATTGGCGGTTCTGCAGATGTAGAAGTGATAGAGGTATGTGTTGCAGTGGGCGATACCATCGAGTTGGAGCAATCCTTGGTGGTGTTGGAAACTGACAAAGCCTCTATGGAAGTGCCGGCCACTGTTGCCGGTAAAATTACCAAGTTATCGGTAAAAGAAGGCGACAAAGTTTCTGAAGGCAGCATTCTGGTTGAAGTTGAAACAGCCGGCGCTGCAGCAGCGGCTGCACCAGCCGCTGAAAAGCCAGCGCCTGTTGCTGAGAAACCGGCGGCGGCACCAGCCCCTGTAGCGGCTGCGTCAACAACTGCCAGTTCAGAGCAGTCGGTAGCAGTGCCCGATATTGGCGGCGCTGAAAATGTTGATGTGATCGAACTTTGCGTCAAAGTTGGCGATGAGGTAGCCGAAGGCGACTCGCTCATCGTGTTAGAAACCGATAAAGCGTCCATGGAAGTGCCTGCACCTTTCGCGGGTAAAGTGGTTAGCTTAAGCGTGGTTGAAGGCGGGAAGGTGTCGCAAGGTACTGTGATTGCCGTTCTATCTACAAATGTGTCTCCAAGTGCGGCAATAAGTGCAGCGCCCACGGCTCAAGCGTCTCCTGCACCTGCGCAAGCGGCAGCTCCCGCTGCACCCGTTAGCGCACCAGCCGGCGATCAAAATTTAGTGGTGCCAGACCTAGGCGGTACCGAAGGCGCTGAAGTTATCGAAGTGTGCGTAAAAGCCGGCGATAGCATCAGCGAAGGCGACTCGCTTATCGTGTTGGAAACCGACAAAGCCTCCATGGAAATTCCAGCGGCTTTCTCCGGCAAAATTAAGAGCTTGTCTGTTAAAGAAGGCGACAAACTTTCTGCCGGTGATGTGATCGGTGTTATTGCCGCCGAAGGCCAAGTTGTTGCAGCACCTGTAGCTGCTGCAGCGGCAACCGCGCCAGCCGCTGCGGCACCTGCTTCCACAACAGCTTCAGCACCAGCAACGGTTAAATCGGCACCAGCGGCAGAGTCTGCGGCTACGGCAGGTTTTGGCGATAGTGTTTACGCAGGCCCAGCCGTGCGTAAGCTCGGTCGTCAGTTGGGTGTGGACTTATCGAAGGTGAAAGGCAGTGGCCCGCGCGGTCGTTTAACCAAAGATGATGTACGCATTTATGTGAAGACCATCGTTAACGATGTGCAAACCGGTAAAATTTCTGCTTCTTCTGGCAGCGGCATTCCAGCCATGCCAGCGGTAGACTTCTCCAAGTTCGGCCCGATCGAAATGCTCAAAATGAGCAAGATTAAAAAAATTACCGCCGCCAATATGCAGCGTAATTGGCTCAACATTCCACACGTGACGCAGTGGGATGATGCCGACATTACCGACCTAGAAGCTTTCCGCGCCAGCATGAAAGCCGAAGGTGAAAAGCGCGGCGTGAAATTAACGCCTGTGCCTTTCTTGTTAAAAGCGGTAGCGGCAGCACTGCGCACCGAGCCAAGTTTTAACGTGTCGATGCATCACGATGGCGAACACATAGTTCAAAAAGATTATGTGCACATCGGTATGGCAGTGGATACGCCAAACGGTTTGGTTGTACCGGTTATTCGCGACGTAGACAAAAAAGGCTTGTGGGAATTGGCTGCAGAAGCCACCGCAATCGCCAAGAAAGCCCGCGATGGAAAGTTGCTACCGGCAGAAATGCAAGGCGGTTGCTTCACCATTTCAAGCTTGGGCGCCATGGGCGGCAACGGCTTCACGCCAATCGTCAACGGCCCAGAAGTTGCCATCTTGGGCGTATCGCGCGCACAGATGAAACCGATCTGGAATGGCAAAGACTTCGAGCCACGCAACATGTTGCCGCTCAGTTTGTCTTACGATCACCGCGCGATTAACGGTGGTGATGCGGGTCGGTTCTTTACTTACTTAACAGCGGTTATTGCGGATATTCGCAAGCTTTTGTTGTAGTGGCTTGTAGAGTTAATCAGCGATGAAAATGGGCGCCTTCGGCGCCCATTTTTTTTGGTGAAAACGAAATTTATTTGTGTGTGTTTCATCTTCTTCGGCGTTTTCAATGATCGAAAGCTAAAAGCTAAAAGCTAAAAGCTAAAAGCTAAAAGCTAAAAGCTAAAAGCTAAAAGCCAAATTACATTGCGGGGTTCGGTGCCAGGCTCTTCACCCAGCCACTTCACCGCTCCATCAATGCTATCCCTGCATTGAGTCGCTCGCGCCACATACCGTCAAGCGGCACCGAGGTCCATGTGGCTTTGAAGTGGCTGGGTGAAGGGCCTTGTGTCAATTTTTGAATCATCGAGTGGGGTGTCAAAACAGAGGCGACACCCTGTCGTATTTTCTCTCGTGTAAATCAACATGCTTCGCTAAGTCGTTGTTGTAAAAGAAGATATTTTGTGATTCGATGGGCGAGGAATTGGATATAGGACAAGGTGTCGTATTATATCGCGACACCTTGTCGCTGAATAAGAATGTTATACGGTATGGAACTATGGATTACTTTTCTGAAGCTAAAGGTATTTTCAATATACCTAGGCCAAAGACTTTCGTGGACACCCCGAATCATTGCCCGGAGTGCCAAGAAGTTGAAGCTAAAGCACAGAGAAATACTCCCGACACCCTAACTCTTGAAGAGGCTGGTGATGGCTGGGCAGATTTAAGCTCGTTTTTAAGTACTAAAGGTTTTCTATATTACATCCCCGCATTCATTCGTCTATGCATCGCATCGAATGAAGAATCTTGCTATATCGATAACCTATTCTTTTCATTGATCTACGAGGATGAAAACAACCGTATTCTTCAAGCCTGCACTCAAGAACAAAAATTGTTCATGTATAACTTCATGGTTTGGTATAAAGAGAATGAGGCTGAACTCATTGAAATATGGCTATCAACCGAAGACGTTGAAAAGGCCATAGAACTGTGGAGCGTATAACAAGTATATTAAACATCGTTCCGGCCAAAAATACGGCCTCCACTGGACGCGCAAAAACCGCGCGCCGTTTATATAAGCGTTAGGAGATACTCATGGTATCCAAAATACTTATCGCCCTAGGCGTCGTGATTTATGCAGTGGTCGTTCCCTTCCTTGAAATCAACTCTTCACATGTTTTCAATCCATCATGGCCTGCACATGCACGTTTTCATGAGGTTTGGCAACTAACCACTAACTTTTTTATTGGCATCGTTGCATTGTGGTTAGCATTCAATAAAAACTCAATCCGAATTGCCAGTATCCTAAATATAGTAGTAATGGGTGGCGCTTTAGTTGCACATGTTCTAGAGAAATCATACGGCGGATCAATCATTTCCGGTAATACTGGAATAATTATACTCGGCATGGAGCTGGCTGCATTTGCTGCAAGTGTCGTTGTGGTTTTAGCAATTACTGCTCTATTCCTAGCAAGCCGCCCACAAGTATCACCAAAAGATAGCGAATATATCTCCTAACAACTAGTTCAAACCGTTCGCTTTTCTGACTGGGACGGGCTAAAGCCCGGCCCTTAACCAAACGTTATAGGGCATTACCGACCTCGAAGCTTTCCGCGCTAGCACGAAAGCCGAAGGTGAAAAGCGAGGTGTTAAATTAACGCCTGTGCCTTTCTTGCTAAAAGCAGTAGCGGCAGCACTGCGCGCCGAGCCAAGCTTTAACGTGTTGATGCATCACGATGGCGAGCACATAGTTCAAAAAGATTATGTGCACATCGGTATGGCCGTAGATACGCCAAACGGTTTGGTTGTACCCGTTATTCGCGACGTAGACAAAAAAAGGCTTGTGGGAATTGGCGGCCGAAGCCACCGCAATCGCCAAAAAAGCGCGCGATGGTAAGTTGCTGCCGGCAGAAATGCAGGGCGGTTGCTTCACCATTTCAAGCCTGGGCGCCATGGGCGGCAATGGCTTCACGCCAATCGTCAACGGCCCAGAAGTTGTTATCTTGGGCGTATCGCGCGCACAAATGAAACCTGTTTGGAATGGCAAAGAATTCGAGCCACGCAACATGTTGCCGCTCAGTTTGTCTTACGATCACCGCGCGATCAATGGTGGTGATGCGGGTCGGTTCTTTACTTACTTGACAGCGGTTATTGCGGATATTCGCAAATTGTTGCTTTGATGTTGTAAGCGACAGGATTTAGTTTGATGAGGGCGCCTTTTGGCGCCCTTTTTTTCGATTGGCGGACTTGGATGAGGTGCTTTGAGTTTTTTAGGGTAACGGGCTCAGTAATTATTTGCAGGAGGAACAAAAATTCCGGCTCCAGCTAGAAGCCTATCCAAGACCGTGTAGTGACTGTTATTAAATTATTGTGACCAGGTCCCATTATGAAGGAGAATATCCCGCTCTGGGGGGCGTGTATCTTGATGTATTGCGACTGTAAACGGGTTAATCGTTAAACCGCTTATTCCACCCATCTTTAAATTGTTTGTGTGCCGGTCGCGGTATGCTGTATCGCATCCCCAATGATCGCTTCGATTGTGAGTTAAGTAAGACGATTATTAGTGGGTAGGCGTTGGTGCAAACGTCATATAACCTAGCTTGGTACTGTTTTTTTTGTTTCCGGTTTGGTAGTTTTCATTCAATGTTGAAAATGACGTTTCAGTCGCGTTTTGGTGGCTGGCCATGCTTAATCTGGTTGCTTCGAACCCCAAAGGATGTTCTTTTTCACTCTGATCTTTTGACGCGCTCTTGATGACTATGGGCGTTCTGAACTAGCAATACACAAGGAGGGCGTATGTATTGTGTCCACGTAGAATCTATCTTTTTCGGTAAAAAGGACTCGCTGGATGATCTTTCTCCGGTAGAGGTCACTTTTGCTACCGAGCAAATTCCCCTTAAAGAATTAATTGCCCAGGCGGTAATGGCCCAGGTTGACTCGCTTGAGCAGCAACAGCAGTCGGATGACGCAAGGCGCAAGCGTTTTCAGCGGCAATACCTCTCTGCCGAAGACATTGAGCAGCAGGCCAAAGAAGGGCGAATCGGATTAAACGAGAATAAAGTGTTGCAGCTTGATCGCGACGCCTGCATTCGCCATGCGTTGGCAGGATTTCGTAATGGCCGTTACTTTATCGCGGTCAATGGCAGTCGCCCAACAACATTAGAAGACCAGATTATTCTCATGCCCAACAGCAAAGTGCAGTTTGTGCGATTAGTTCCACTTGTAGGAGGTTAGTAAATGAAGGATTCAGATCAATTGGCAGCGTTGGCGCATCAGCTTGGGCAATGGGGCCTGAAATGGTTGCCGGAGCGCCCTGAGTACAGTGATGGATTACATTTGCGGGTGCGGCGCATAAAGCGGGAAGATCCTGAGTCCTTGCCACTGCTATTCAGGCAGGCGGTTGATGCCATTCACAAGGAGTTTGGCGTACAGGCGTTGCTGGCGGCGGCTGGCTATTACTGTCTGTTACAAAGCAGAGGGCTGCCGATAATCCATAACCGCGAACAGCAGCAAGAGAGTCGGGTGGGTAGTATGCTTGTGACCATCTGCTCGGGCATGCTGGCCCTCGAAGGCTCTACGCAAAGCAATGCTGTCCTGATGACGCGTTTGACGGGGCAGCTTACCCGAACGCTACCCGTAGAGGATTGTGAGGCATTTCTTGGCGAATTGTACAGCAGCCCATCTTTTAGCCGAGAAACGGAATATGGCTACTTGCGACCCACCACCAATCAGCTTTGCGAAGTGCTGGCATCTAGTTGGGACCCTGCCAAAGATCAGCCGAACGCTGATGCATTGCTGAATGCAGAGTGGAATTGCGCGTTTGAATGGACCGACAAGTACGATAGCACTGAACAGTTTTCAAGTTGTCAGTTACATGCGGAATCGCTGCAGCCGTTGTTTTTGAAAGCGCTCTATCATGCCATTTCAAACGGCGCACTCAGTTATGAAGCTTATAGCCAACTGGCAGATATCGACAGCTATCTTGTGACCGACAGTAAATTTATTTACCACAGCTATTATGGTGAGCTAGATAAGCCGCTGACGGAGCAGCAGACGATACTGTATGAGCTGATGCAGCGATGGATATGGGATCGTTATAAGGCCTTGGATCTACCGCCAGACATGGCTCAGGGCACCGGTGACGACGCCTATCAATATCGCGAAAAGCATCTGAGTTCTTTGGAGCGCTGTTCTGGGTTTAATTTGCCAGGTATGGGCTGGCTGGTGCAAACCTGCGAAAATATCGAGCGGTTGGGTTTGGGCCCTAAGCAGGTGAACGCTGAGAGCTACGATAAGCTCGCCAGTATGTTCTGCAATTTTGCGCGATTCCGCTGTTTCCTGAACGGTGAGGATCTTCAACAGCTAACGGCTCGGTTGAAAGATTTCAAACCGGCGACATTATGGTTGGTATTTCCGTTTTCAGGCAAGGCCCAGAAGGCCATACTTAGCTTGCTTAAAGCTGAAGTGCTTACGCCGTTCAATGAATTTATGGCGCAGCTAGTGAGAGATACCCCCTATAACTCCCAACCCCAGGTGCACGCTTTTGATAACTCTGAAAGCGAAACCAGCGGTGTGGTAGACCTGCAAGCTTTTAATGCGGCCATCGAAGGTATTCCGGAAAAGCTGATTAAGACCTACTTCAAGTCCCTGAAAGATTCAAAGCTGGGTTACACCCGGGCAGTCTACCTGTGTGAAGCGATCCTGGGTACAAACCGAACAGCGCTGGAAAAAACCATTGATAAGCACAACCAGATCGCGCTGAAGGCGCTGGGTTTGCTGCCTATCAAAGATGAATCAGAAGCGGTTAAGCGTTACACCACCTTGCGCCGTATCTGGAAGGAGTGCAGCAAATACGGTGCTGAGCGGCAGGCAAACACCCGAGCCTCAGTTGCCGTCGGTCTGAAAAACCTGGCGCAGCGTGCCGGTTATCCGGATGTTGCCCGCTTGGAATGGGACATGGAGTCTAAGCTCAGTGAGGCAACTGCACAAATTCTGACGGAGCAATCCATTGGAGAGTGGATCGTCAGTGTGGAAATTGTTGGACTGAAAAGCAATCTATTGGTGCAGAAGGCGGGCAAAGCACTTAAAAGTGTGCCGGCCGGGCTACGCAAATTTCCGGAATACAATGCACTGCGCGAGCAGATGAAAGAACTTGACGATCAGGCTCGGCGCTTCCGGCTAGCGCTGGAAAACATGATGTGCCTGGGCGACACCATTAATCCTGAAGCGCTGGCCAAGCTGTCGCGGATCGGCGCGGTCAGCTGTCTGCTGTCTAATCTGGTGGGTATAGACGACGACGGGCAGCTGGGATTGATCAATGCTGCAGAAGCCAGTCTGGCTGCTCTGGCCGGCAACGTGGACATCAACGGCAATCTACGTATTGCCCATGTTGAGGATCTGTATCAATGTAAGCAGCTCAGCGCCTGGCAAAGGGCCATTGTAGAAGTCGGTAAGGTGCAACCTTTCAAACAGGTATTCCGGGAGCTCTATGTACCCACACCGGCCGAGCTTGATTCTTCACCAAAAAGCCACCGCTACAGAGGTAGGCCTATCAATACCTCGGTGGGTTATCGATTGTTACAAAGCAGAGGCTGGAATTCCTATGGCAGTGAAGGAGACTGCGTCTGCCGGAAAATGTTTGTTATGGCGGGTATCCGAGCCTACTGGTCTTTCCCAGGGGTGCATCACTACTTCAGTGAAGACGACGTCCAGATCGCCGACACGATCGAGTTTTTTAACGCAGATGGTGTAATGGCTATTGCTGATGTGCCATCGAAACTCTTTTCAGAAGTCATGCGCGATGCAGACTTGGTCGCGTCTGTCGCAGTAGTAGACGATGAAGGAGCTTATTGGTCTACCGAGCTGAGTGAAACCCGGATTGCCGTGGTTAGCGAGGTAATGACAAATTTGGGCTTCGAGAATATTTTTACCGAGGGCCATTTTCTCTATGTGCAAGGGAGGCGCGCGAAATATCGTATCCATATGGGCAGTGGTAATATTCATATTATGCCTGGGGCTTATCTTTGTATCGTGCCGCAAAGCGAAGGCAAGACCAACCCGATTTATCTACCGTTTGCAGAAGGAGATCGGAAAGCTACAGAAATCATTTCCAAGGCGATACTGCTCACCGATGATGACCGTATAACAGACAGTTCCATTATCCGGCAGATCGATGAGGCAATGAATGCCTGAGTCTATCTTGAAGGGCCACAGCAGCTGCAAAAGTGAACGCAAAAGGACCGGCACCGAATAGCCACGCGCGATTTACGTTAGTGATGCGAGTTGGTTCTCTACTTACTTAACGGCGGTTATTGCGGTTATTCGCAGGTTGCTGTTGTGATGATTTAAGCGACACGTTTTTGGTTTACGGGGGGCGCCTTTTGGCGCCCTTTTTTGTTTTTTGGTGTTTGGAGTTGGGAGGGGTGAGGTGAAGGTATAGAGGGCTTTTATTTCTTATTGGAATTTGAGTGGTGGGGTTTCTATTTGGTTTGGTTTGGAGTGTCGGGATTTTTTTCATGCGTTGGTGGGTTTTTTGGCGTTTGTTTGATTTTGTTCGTGATTTTTTTTGGCGGGACTGATTCTATTGGGTGTGGTTAGATGGTGCTGAGATCTAGAGTGTTGGAAAAGACACCATTGTTGCTATCTGCGCTAAATTGTTTGGTTATTGAATGTTCAATAGTCTTAGTAGGAAAATAACGTTGGCGCCGGATCTGATCCTGCCTCGCGTTTAATTACTGTGCTCCAATTAAATTGATTTTTGTCCTTAGGAAAATTATATGGAGTCAGTATTATAATCACCAATTTCAGTTTAAGGAGAAGTGCGATGCGCGTTCAAACCATATGGAATATTTTGAAAATAGTTTTGTCTTTAGGTGTGATGATGTATGGATTTTCATCTTATGCTCAGAATGAAGATGGTGGAAGTCTAGGTGCTGAGGGTCGTCTAATTCAAGAGCTTCTTCAAAGTAGGATTTCACCACTTCAGGTTCATACTCTTGGAGAATCCCTCCCTCAATTGTCGTCTGAATATATTGGATCTGTGCCAGCCAGAATAACCTTGTCTGAAATTCAGTCTTCTAAAAATGGTGAGGTTAATAATTTCAATTTTTTCCGGAGTATTCGAGGTGAAAAAATAGTTGGCGGAGATGTTGTGGGGGATTCTGAGGTGCCTTGGCAAGTTGCGTTAGTGTTACCGGGGTACCCTCCAAGCTCTGGTCAATTTTGTGGCGGTTCGATACTTGATGAGCTTTGGGTGTTAACTGCAGCACATTGTGTGGACAATATGACTGCTAAACAGGTGAACATTTACAGCGGATCTGTGGTGTTGTCTGGATCGGTTGGTACTATGACACCTGTAAAACATATTTCTGTACATCCTCAATGGAATTCAAGAACTATGGAAAATGACATTGCGCTTATAAAGCTGGAAGCTAAGCTAAAAATCGTTGCCGGCAAAGCTGTACCCGTGTTGCTTCCAGGAAAAACCGAAGTCGTAGATCCTGGATCTATCGTGACTGTTACTGGGTGGGGTGCTACAACTGAAGGGGGAGCGTCCTCTAGATCCCTCAAAAAAGTGAACGTGCCGGTGGTGTCTTTCTCGGATTGTAATTCATCTGCATTCTATGCGGGAGAAGTTCTTGGAGGTATGCTTTGTGCTGGAATAGGTGGGAAGGATTCCTGTCAGGGCGATAGCGGCGGCCCATTGGTTCGCCGGCTGAATGGAAACCAAACCACGCAACTTGGGGTGGTTTCATGGGGTTATGGCTGCGCTCGACCAAATAAGCCAGGTGTTTATACGGATGTCTCAAAATTTACAGACTGGATCGCTTCTCGCAGTAAGTTATAGGGCTGTCCTGTCAATGTTAAACCCATTTGTATGAATTATAAATATGGAGGTTTAGAGTGGCTAAGTGGGCTTGGTGTGCAGTTTTTCTGCTTGTGCTTTCTGGGTGCGCAACGCATTTGAAGACTTATGATAGTGATGGAAAAACTGAAACGGTGGGAATTCCAATACCCATACCTATGCTTGTTAAGGTGACGAGCACCACGTCCTACGAGTTGGCCCCTGGCTCACCAGATTCCGAGTCTCACTAT
Source organism: Simiduia litorea (assembly GCF_042853465.1). Taxonomy (GTDB): domain Bacteria; phylum Pseudomonadota; class Gammaproteobacteria; order Pseudomonadales; family Cellvibrionaceae; genus Simiduia; species Simiduia litorea. The sequence continues at coordinate 1,342,589 of NZ_AP031497.1, forward strand.
TGTAATAAAACGAAAATCAAGGAATCTTACGACTACATTTCATCAGGCAGTTATTACTATCTGAATATTGCACCATCTGAATTTGCTAAAGGTTCCATGGAGCTTGGTTTCAATGATAGGGGCTTGGCTAATAAGATTGCGATAAATTCTGATGCGAACACCGGAGTTGATTCGGTTGCGGGCGTATTAGAGACATTAATTCCTTACTTTAAATCACCCAAAGTTAGTGATGTAAGTGCTGATCCAGCTATTGCGAAAGCCTCGACTTCTGTGTCAGAGCCGGCTGAGGTTCTTAGAGCAAGGTACTGCCTTGAAAAGGCGGTCGCAATAAAGCTAGAAAGGCTGATTGTGGGGAATTAGTCAACAATCGGGGTCAGATACCGTCTTAACGAGCAAGTACTCTTTAACCTAAATTCGGATTAAAAGGTGCCTTGTTCGTTAAAGCGCCAAAAATGATATGAATCAGCTTAATAATTGATTGGGGTCAGATAAGAATTAAGGCGCGAGATTACCGGCTAAGCCGCTGTGTTACATTCACCCCTCACTTCATTGGCGACAAGGATGCTGCCATGGCAAGACTTCCCCGGATATCTCCCTTAGGTATTCCTCAACACATCGTCCAGCGTGGCAATAACGGGCAGGTGTGCTTCGGCTCTGAAGAGGATATTGGCCTGCTGCGTACACTGGTTAGCCGAATACGCCACAGAATTCAAAATACACATACTTGCATGGGTGCTGATGACCAACCATGTTCACTTGTTGATAATACGTCCCAAACACCAGTGTTAAATTCCCATCGCACTGCATTTTTGACAAGGACGTTGGCATGGCAAAACTCACCAGGCTGCCCCCCGAAAAAAATCGAGCAATTACACTGTTGTTTTTAGCCCATCGACCTCCCCACTGGTCGTCATTTATATCGATTTCTGTAGGCTCATTGACTGCTTTCTGCTGTGCTGGCTTTTTCTCTCATTGCCGCCTGCTGACGTTCTACATACGCTAGTACAGTCTTATTTTTAAGGTTTTCCTTTATTTTTTCCAGCCGACAATACCCCAGGTCGTATGGCATTTCAGAAAGCACTAATACTGCAGCATTCCCCACTCGGCCTGATCTTGGTCCATGGTTTGGGACTTTTTTATAGCTTTCCATTCCGACAATAAGCAGAGTGTTGGCAACAGCTTCGCCGCCGATAATGCCCGAGCACCAAATTAATCCTTTCAATACTGACTCGTTCTGACGGTCAATCGGAACCGGTACGGCGTCGACGGCACGAAGTCGTGTGCTGTGATCGGGTGAAACTTTGGGCAGTACACCCGTGATCATCTTTTCAACATTTTCGGAGCCAATTTCAATAATCAGTTTCTTTGCATTTTTAAGCCACGAGATCTTTGGCTTGCTGTGCCAGCCGCTATCGCATAGCCTGAAGAGCTGAAGCCATGCAGAGTAGTGCTTTGGATTCTGCGCTTGTGCGAAAGCCAAGGCTTCAGCGCTCCATTCTTCCTTGTCGTTCAGTGGGAGCTTAACGTCGTTCGGCTTGCCTGCCAGAAGCCTGAATTCCGTGGACTCGTAGAGCCCCCGACGTTCATTGTCTGAAGACTCGACAATCTTGTCTGCAATGCGTTCTATGGTTCTCGATAAGAGTTCGTCCAAACTGTTTCTTTCCAGGTATTGCGTTAGTAGTAAGGACCCTAAATAGCGAGTGTTGTTTTTCGCAAAAGAGTCTAGCTCGACGTACAAAACACTTTCGGCACTTTCCAAAGCTCGCGTTACCTGCGCTCTCGAAGGGAAAAGTTTTCTGCCACTCATTAACGAGATAACAGCGCTTTCTGCCAACGTTCTCGGCGTTCTGAAAGGGTAGTCATCTTGAAGTATATTTAGCATATAGGCTCGTCTGTCCATGCAGTAGAGCAATATCTCCAGTGAATCTTCAGAATTAAGTTTTAACAGGATTTTTCCATTTGCATATTTAGACATGCTTTTGGTGAATGTTTCTCCAGCCTCTTTAATCTCGCCCTCAAGATTTCTAACCAATTGCACAAGCTCGGGGGAGTAGGTGTCTGACTCGAGCCGTTGTTGTTGTGAAGCTAGTAGTTTATTGATAGTCAAGGAATTGCCTAAGTTTCAACTAATTCGTTTTTGGTGGATTGACAAGCTGATTGATAGCATTCGGTGTTAAAGGTATTTTTCAATTTTACCCAAAAAAGTGCGGTAGCTGTACACATCAGTTAGTTTAGTTCACGGGTAGTAAGGTGAGAGGCCCCACTGGTGACAGTTTATTCGCCATTAATTTGCGAGCATCTATTCGCGCGAGGCTAGGGTTGTGGTGCCTCGTGAGAGGGTACCTTGACCCCAATTTCCCCTCAAGCGGATCGCACCGCCCCGGGCGTTACGCCCATTACCCGTTTAAAGGCTTTTGAAAATGAAGACTCATTGTCATAGCCCACTGCGAGTGCGGCTTCTAACGTGCTGACGCTATCATCTGCCAGCATTCGATAAGCGATGGATAAGCGCCACTGGGTAACATACTCCATGGGCGACGAGTTTAATACGTCTTTAAAAAGCTCGGCGAATGCGGCTCTGGAAAGATGGCATATTGCAGCTAGCTCGTCGACAGTCCATTTGGTCTGCGGTGAGCTGTGTATCGCCTGTAGTACCTTACTGAGTTTAGGGTGCAACGCTGCGGCTAATACGCCTTGGTCTTGCGGTAGGTGATAGCGAAATACCATCGCTAAAAGCGCTTCTGCGATGCGGTTTAAGATGTAGTCTGCGCCCTGCACCGAAGACGAAGATTCGTTGATCAGTGTCTGCATTAACAACGAAAAACTTTGATTATGGTCATTTCTTCGAATGAGCACCATGTCGGGTAGCTGTTTAATGGCGTGCTCGACCATCGGGTGCTGGTGTTCAAAATAGCCGCAGACTAAACCTGTACCTTGGTTGTCGATGCCCGCGGAATAATCTTTTGATTTCGATAAATTAACTTCAGTTGAAAAACTGACGTCACTGGTAATGCAGTGGGAATGATCATGAGGAAAGAACACCATATCGCCCGCCTCCAACGCCTCGGTTTGTGCATCCGCTACCGATAGATAGCAGCGACCGTGCGTAACAACATGAAAACTGATGTTCTTGCTGCCTGAGGTGTCAACGGCCCAGCGACCACAATACTGGCCGTTGTGGAAAACATTGGCCTGTACTTTAAATGTCGCCAGTAGTTGGTTTAATGCATCCATAGACGATTGGACATAACCTGTAGGTTTTCGGACATAGAGAGCATAACAGAGTCAACTTAGTATGTGTCGTGTATTCAACGGTTACTCATTTACCTTAGTAGGAGCGCAATATGAAAAGCAGTATTTTACTAAAAAGTTTGTTGTTAGCGACATCACTGTTAGTGTCCACCAGTGTTTTTGCCGGTGTTGATACTGAAACAGATCAGAATGGTGTGATATTGGCAGGGCACGATGTGGTTGCCTATTTTACTGAGCGTAAACCGGTGGTCGGCAGTGCTGAATACACCGCTGTCTACAATGATGCGATCTATCGTTTCAGCTCGTCCGAAAACCGGGATGCCTTTAACAGCAATCCTGAAAAATATGCACCTATGTATGGCGGGTTTTGCGCTTACGGCGCAACCTTTGGTAAGAAGTTTGACATCGACGGCAAGGCATTTGAAATTGTTGATGGCAAGCTCTATGTTAACAAAAACCAGGATGTATATAAGGCATGGCGTGAAGATATTCCAAAGCATTTGAAGGAAGCTAACAGGGAGTGGCCAAAAGTCAAAGATATCGCAGCTGAAAAACTTTAGGGCTGGATAGGATTTTTCGAAATTTCTCATGAACTGATTAGCTAAACCTAATCTCACTGCCATGGTCACAAGGATGTTACCATGTCAAGATTGCTCAGAACTGTCCTTCGTGCATCGCGCAGTACTTTCTCCAACCAGTAATAGCCAGCGGGCTTTCTTCGCTCTGGAAGAAGCTGTGGCTAGCGACTTTCAATGACTAGCGGAATACACGGTAGCGTTTAAGGCGGAAATAAAGAGTGCGAGGGTCTAAAGCACGAGGATTCAGGCCTTATAATTCACAGGTGTAAGCCCTAGCGATCAAGGCACCATAATCCTTGACCTCAATATCAAGGAGCGATAGCCTTTAAGCTTCAAACCACCCGTGCTGCCAGAACTAAGTGTTTTTTCAAATAGGGTGGATTTTTCAGCGTTTTATCATCTGTTAATTTTCTTTCAAATACTATTCATGCAATCAGATCCCAAAAAACTTGTCGACAAAAACAGAAACCTCATTCACTCAGAGCTGATGAAGGTTGTGTCACACGTTCAGCGAGATCAGGATGACTGGGTGTTGCATACGGTGATGGTTGAGGGTTGTGATGTGCCGTTTAAGTTTAAGCGCAAAGGAAAATATCAAAGTTTAAACGGTGCAAGAGTTAATATTACGTATTACCCAGAGCAGGAAACGGTTGCGGGTATGGCATTTGACGTGATGAAGGTTGTGCGTATAAAGCGGGGATGATTTTTTCTCGTGTAACTTGAGCGGCGTTGGCGCTATGGCCTGTTCATCGCAGCGCTTATAAACAGCTAGCGCGCCTAAGCGCGCTAGTGTTAAGGCATTAATCTTTAGCTATAGGTTTAATTGCTTATGGCTTTGGCTGTGTTCTTGATGTTGTCGGGCGCTGTTTCTAGCGCTTTTTTTTCCGCTTTTACATCCTTCTTAACCGCTTTCGCCGTCGCCTTTGCAGACTCTGCTGCTGCAACGCCGGCTTGTATGTCGTTCACAAGCGCTTGGTTGCCAACCTGTTCGATGATAGCGGCTTTGGCGCTTTCGCTAGCGGCGCTTACGGAGGCTTCCACTGTCTTTTGCATTTCCTTTTCTATCGTCTCTTCAATATTCAATAGGGCCTGGACTTTTTCTTCGTGTGCTTTTTTGAATTCGAGGGCTTGGTCTAGGCGCGCTTGAACTTCCACGGGTAGGGTGGGGATAAGCGCTTCTTTGGCGTTGGCGATTTGTTCTGAGAACACCTGGGGCATGCCGTCTTGTATGAGCATAACGGCCATTTGGTTGGTGTCGGCATTCCAGATCATGGCGGCCTGGTCAGTTATTTCTCGAACTTCGCTAGGTGCGTAGCGGGATACCACGTAAAACAGCGCGCCTTCCTTTTGGATGCTTTGGGCTGTGTTTAATAGCTTCATGGTGGGCTCGTAGTTGTCGCCCAATATGGCAGTCATCCGGTCTTTTACCATGGGGATTTCGAACAGGTCTACATCGGCTGGGTTGAAGCCTATGAGCGGCGTTAATAAGGCGCCCATCAAACGAGCTTGCATTTGATTGCCTACCAAAAGCGACGAGACACAACCAATAAGGCACAGGCAAAGCGCTGCGCTGAGCAGAAGTTTTTGAATACGCATGAAATGGATACTTTAGAAAAGAGTCTATGTTGGGCCGAGTGGCGGTGCTAGGGTGCGCGATGTATTGCTATCCGCGACCGTTAGCGGAGCGCATTTTGCGCTACTTCGAGTTGGGCGGCTAGTGCTTCTTGAGAATTTTATCGATTGGTAGGCAATATGTTTCTCGTTTGAACACTTATAGGGTAGTTGCTTTGGCATTTGATCTGTGGCGTGCAATGTCTTCTGGTTTCACCAGGTTCTGCCCTGCAGCTAAAGCGGCAGCCGTTTTTCGCGTCGCTTTATTCGGTTGAGCGAAGAGGGATAATGTCGAGCATGGTTTAGCCTTTAGGCTCGATTAATCGCCTCTTCTTGTGGGGCCTTTATTGGCGCGCTAACTGAGTTGATAGGCACAAATATTGACGGCACTGGCGAGATTTAGCGATTCAACTATGCCAGTCCCTGGAATGGTAAAGCCTTGAGCATTCAACGCCTGTCTCGCTTGCTCTGGCACGCCGCGGGCTTCATTGCCAAATAAAAAGCACTGAAAATCAGCGAAACTTTTGTGGCCAATGGCTTCGCCTTTCATATCTAAGTAGGCGATGCGCGCGTAGCGTTGGCGTAAATCGGTAAGTTCGACATCCAGTTCTAAAGGCAAATGAAAGATCGCGCCCATACTCGCACGCACCACTTTCGGGTTGTAGGGGTCGACGCTGTTGGGGCTTAATAAACAGCGAAAGCCACCGAACCAAGCCAAGGTGCGTAGAATGGTGCCGAGGTTGCCAGGGTCTTGGGTTTCAAATAAATAGATAGCGCGCTCGGGTCTGCTTTTTCTATCGGTGTTGCTGTCTGGGCTTACTGACGAAACAGTGCAGGCAAGATTTTTTGTGCGGGGGATTGGCACCACCGCCACAATACCTTGGGGCGATTTGGTGTCTGACATTTGCTGCATCTGCCGTTCGGTAACCAGGGTTTTGTCGAAGCGGGTTTGCCAGTACTGGTAGTTTTCCGTCACAAATAGCTGTGCGCCTTGGAGGCTGGGTTGCGTGTCTGCTGCCTTCTCTAATTCGAGAATAAGATGTTCACCTTCAACCAGATAATAGCCAAACTCGGCGCGGTATTTCTTCTGGTGCAGTTTTTTAATATCGTCAATTTTCATGTGTTGCTGCGCCTATGTCTTCGAGCATGGCTTTAGCGAGTGCTTCCGCGACTTTTATGCCATCTACACCGGCCGATAAAATACCACCGGCATAGCCCGCGCCTTCACCGGCGGGGAACAGGCCTTCGGTATTTACACTTTGTAGTGTGCCGTGGTCGCGGGTGATGCGCACCGGCGATGAGGTGCGGGTTTCTATGCCGGTTAAAATGGCATCCGGTCTATCGAAGCCGCGAATTTGTTTACCGAAGGCGGGCAGGGCTTCGCGAATGGCGTCTATGGCGTAGCTGGGCAAGCTGCTGGCGAGATCGACGAGTTTGATGCCCGGTTTGTAAGAGGGTTCCACCGCGCCCAATTGGGTTGATGCTTTGGCTTTAATAAAATCACCCACCAGTTGCGCCGGCGCACAATAATCTTCGCCGCCTAGCACATAGGCGTGTGACTCCAGCTTTTCTTGCAGCTCAACGCCGGCCAAGGGGCCGCCCGGGAAATCTTCATCTGGGTTAATACCCACCACAATGCCTGAGTTGGCGTTGCGCTCGTTGCGCGAGTATTGGCTCATGCCGTTGGTAACAACGCGACCTGCTTCCGAAGTGGCTGCCACTACAGTGCCGCCGGGACACATGCAGAAACTGTACACCGCACGACCATTTTTGGCGTGATGCACCACTTTATAATCGGCTGCGCCTAGCTCTGGGTGGCCGGCATATTTACCGAGTCGCGCCGTGTCGATAAGCGATTGTGGGTGCTCGATACGAAAGCCGATGGCAAAAGGTTTTGCCTCTACGAACACGCCATTTTTGTGCAGCATCCTAAAGGTATCGCGAGCGCTGTGGCCGAGAGCGAGCACTATGTAGCGGCTATTAATGTGGCTGCCATCGGCAAGGGTGACGCCGCTCACGCGCTGTTTGTTATTGGTGTGGTCAATGTTGATGTCGGTAACTTTACTCTCAAAGCGCACTTCGCCACCGAGGGCAATAATTTCGTCGCGCATGGCCGCGACGACGCCGGTCAGGCGAAAGGTGCCTATGTGCGGCTTGCTGACGAACATAATCTCTTCAGGCGCGCCGGCGCGTACAAATTCGTGCATGACTTTGCGGCCGTAGAATTTCGGATCTTTAATTTGGCTGTAGAGTTTACCGTCGGAAAAAAGCCCCGCACCGCCCTCGCCAAATTGCACATTCGATTCCGGTGTTAATTCATGTTTGCGCCACAGTGCCCAGGTGTCTTTAGTGCGCGTGCGCACATCGCGGCCGCGCTCGAGCACGATGGGTTTAAAACCCATTTGCGCCAAGATCAGCGCTGCAAATAAACCACAGGGGCCGAAGCCGATGATGATTGGCCGTTCGGTTAAACGCTCTGGTGCGGTTGCGACGGGATAGTACTGTGTATCGGGCGCGGGTTTGATGTGGTTATCTTGGTCAAAGCGCGCCAGTAGGGTGGCTTCGTTGCGCACCTCCACGTCGACAATGTAGATGAATTTTATTTCTGTGTTCTTTTTGCGCGCATCGTAGCTGCGCTTAAAAACCTGTACCTGTAATAGGTCGCTCGGATCTATGGCTAGGCGCTGACTTATGGCCTGATTGAGTGCCTCTGGGGCGTGATCCAGGGGTAGGGCGAGTTCAGTGATACGTAGCATGAGGGTATCCTGGCCGGTGTCTCCGGCAAAGGCTAAAAATAGCCGTAATTGTACCTTGGGGCGTTGAAATAGCCAGTTTTCTAAGCCCGGATGTTTTTGCCGCCAAGGTTGTGAGCGCGTACAATTGGCCACTTTGATGGCCGCAAAATGGCCCCCGTGATGATGACAAACCTAGAGTGGTGCAATGGCCAGGTCTAAAAGCAGTAATCGTTGGCTAGAAGAGCATGTCAATGACCCCTACGTGAAACGCGCGCAGATAGACGGCTATCGCTCCCGCGCCAGCTATAAGCTGATCGAATTGATTGAGAAGGATCGCCTAGTAAGGCCGGGTATGGTCATTATGGATTTGGGGTCTGCGCCCGGCGGTTGGTCGCAAATTGTGGCACCCATGGTGGGCGATAAAGGCAGGGTCATTGCCTCAGATATTTTGCCCATGAACCCCTTGGCCGATGTGGATTTTATTCAGGGCGACTTTACCGAAGACGCCGTGTTTGAACAGATTTTGGCGCTGCTTGACGGCGCCGGTGTGGATCTCGTTATTTCCGATATGGCGCCCAACATCAGTGGTGTGAACGCCGCCGATCAAGCGTCGTCTATGTACTTGGTGGAATTGGCACTGGACATGGCGCGGCAGGTGTTGAAGCCGAAGGGTGCCTTTGTCGCCAAGGTGTTCCATGGCGAAGGCTACGACGACTATTTAAAAGACGTGCGTTCATCCTTCGATAAGGTGGTGATTCGTAAACCGGATGCATCCCGCGCGCGCTCGCGCGAAGTGTATATTGTGGCAAAAGGCTTTAAAGCGTAATAGCGCAGCTCGCTACACCCCGCCTAGATGAGGAGGCGTGTAGCGTCCGCACGCATTGACGCGGCGTTTAGCCGGTGTTGCGGTTTAGAAGGTGTAGGCTGCACCCACTGAGAAAAAGTCGATAGCCACTTCATCGACATCAATGAGTTCGTATTCAGCTCGCATTTGGAATGAACCCAATTGGAATTTCGCACCGATGCCGTAAGCAGGGTCAGAGCCATCCCCAGATGCTTTGCCGCCTGAAGCTTTTAACTCGCTATCCCAATTAACGACGCCTGCTTTAGCAAACAAGCCTACAGGACCAAGGTTGAGACCGATTAGGCCAGAGGCCATAAGACCTGTGGTTGAAAGCGTGATCGTTTCGCCCAAAAAATCACCGGACTGTGTACCAAAGTCGAGGTAAGAAGCCTCAACGGCAAGATCCACCAAAGGAACCAAGCCAAAATTGTAGCCGCCAAAGACTTTATAACCTACGTCGTTGTCATCTAAATCAATACCATCTTCTTGATAGTCAACAACCGATGAGCCCACCGAGCCACCGAGATAAAAACCGCTATCGCTGCCAGCGTTGGCTGCTTGTGCTGCACTTAAGGTGAGAAGCGCTAAAAGTGGAAGTGTTAGTGTCTTCATTGCCAAACTCTCTCTGTGTTTGAAAACCCCGAGAATACGCTTTGGAAAATAGAAAGCAAGGCCTAGGTTGCGCACTTGTGGACGGTATCAAACGCTAACCTTAGCGCGTTGGCGAGCTGACTTTTTAGGGCGCGATAACTGACGGTAGATAACGGTAATGCCCAACAATAGGGTAATCAAACAACATGTCATCCAAACTCGGACCGCGGCCAATATTGTGAACGATTTTATAGCGCTGTTGGTCGTCACTCTTTTCCGAAACCACAATACCAATATGGGGAAGGTTGCCCGGCAGGCGCCAGCTCACTAGATCGCCAGGTTCAAAATCGGCATCGAGTGCCAGCGATGTGCCAAAGCGCTGAAAGTACACCTCTAAATTGGGTACTCTGCGGTGGTCAATATTGGTATCTGTTGTGTCTAGCCCCCAGATTTTTTTTGACGGATACAGGCTGAAGTGTTTGGCCATATCTTCGTGTACGCGTTGTTGTAGATCTATGCCAAGGCGGCGGTAGGCGCGAATAATAACATCGGTACAGACGCCTATATTGGCGGGCACATCGCCGTTTGGGTAGGCGATGGCATGATAGCGGCCATCGTAATGTACAGAATGATTCAGCCTGCCCATGGCTGCCTGAACGACGTCACTTGGCGTTAAGGGCTGCTCAGCTTGCGCCAGACTTATCCATAAGGCAGCCATGAAGCTGATGCCGTATTTGGCTGCGACGGGCGTGTTAAACATGTTTGACCTCAATCGGTATGTGATGGATCAGACGGCACGGTTCGGGTTGGTATGACCTTCACAGGTGCAGATTTAAAGGCGGGTGTTCGGCTGCGTGGGTCTAGGGCTCTTCCAATCAATACATTTAACTCGGGATAGTAGCCTAAGACGGAGCCGGGTGTAATGTTAAATGCTTTTACTTGTAAACCACGTATTTCGCCGTGCGCTGAAATAACATCCACCCTCGCGTTGTGTTCCAGCCCGAGGTGGGTTAAATCGCGCGGGTTCATAAAAACCGTTTGACGATGTTTTGCACCTCTGTAGCTATCGTGTTGCTCATAAATGATGGTGTTGAATTGGCCCTCGCTGCGCGTACTTATTAGGTTAAACGGAAATTCGGGATCGATTGTGTGTTGTTGCAAGGCGGAGGCAAGAAAATTGGCCTTGCCATTGGCTGTTTGGAAGGTGGGTTGAGTGACTCTGCGTAAGGGAATATGAAATTCTTTTTTTGTCTCGTCAATAGTTGCCAGCGCTTCTAAACCAGTAACAGTTTTTGCAATCGTTTCGCGCAGCTTTTTGTGTGATTTAACAGCGGAAAAATCGAATACTTTTTTGTCGATGACCGCCGTTGCCAGGGCGCCAATAATGTCGACTTCGGGTTTAACATTGGCCAGCCGCGTAATACCTCCGTCGCTAAGACGCACATAGTTGAACATAGACTCCTGCGTGGTGGCTTGATGTTCTTCGTCTCTGGCGGTCACTGGCAGAATGAGGCTCTCGCTTTTATCTGTGCCATGTAAATGGCCTCTGTTAAGCGTTGTGGTTAAAAATATTTTGAACTTTATTCTATCCAGCGCTTGGCTGGCCCAGTGCGTATCTGGCGCCGCCTCTAAAATGTTTCCACCGAGAAATAGGGCTGTGTCGATGGTGTTGTTAAAGGCTGCGTCTAAACAGGCCATGGTGTCCATGCCCTGAGCGGTGGGGCTAGTAATACCAAGTTGCTGTTCGAGCTTTTCGAGCACATCTTTTGCCAGTGCAGGTTTCACACCGATGGTACCCATGCCCTGTACATTGCTGTGGCCGCGTAGTGGTAACAACCCGGCACCGGGTTTTCCGATCATGCCGCGCAAGAGTGCGACGTTCACCAAGTGTTCAATATTTTCCACGCCGTGTTGATGGTGCGTTAAGCCCATACCCCATGCAAAAATGGCGCGCTCGGCTTTTCCATATAATCTCGCCAGTTGGCAAATATTATCTTTTGTCACGCCCGTTTCAGTTTCGATGATCGACCAAGAGGTGCTTTCTATTTGTGTAATATAGTCATCGACGTGATTGGTATATTTTTCAATAAACGGGTTGTTCTGGTGTTGGTTTTCCAGCACGCTTTTGCCCATACCTAGAAATAAAAATGCGTCTGATCCAGCTCTCGGCTGTATATAGAGTGAGGCTATTTTATGACCGCCCGCGATAAGAGAGGCTGGGCTCTTTGGTAACGCGAATCGAACTAGGCCGGGTTCCTCAGCGGGGTTAATCACAATAACCTCGCCGCCGCGATCGCGACATTTTTTCAAGCTGTGCAGTAAGCGGGGGTGGTTTGATGCGGGATTTGCTCCGCTAATCACCACGAAATCACAGTACGCTAAATCTTCCAGTGTCACCGTGGCTGTACCTGAACCAATTGCATTGTGCAACGCCACGCCGGTTGCTTGGTGACAGAAATAGGAGCAGTTGTTGATATTGTTGGTGCCGTAGGCCCGGGCGAATAACTGCAAGAGAAAGCCGGCTTCATTTGAAGAGCGGCCAGACGCGTAAAAAAATGTTTTGTCTGGCGTGGTCGCATTCAACCTAGCGGCGGCCATCGTCAAAGCATCGCTCCAGCTGATGGGTTTAAAGTATTGTTCATCTTTAGCTTTGAAAAGTGGGGTATCTAATCGGCCGAGATGTTCAACCTCATAGCCATCGAGCTCTTGTAGTTCTTTGAGGTTGTGCGCGAAAATTTCTCGCGGAATGGGGCTTTGGATGTCTGTGGATTGGGCTTGGACACTTTTATTACAGACAGAGGGGAACTCATCCAGCTCATTGGTCATGCCTCCTCTCTGACCGCCCATGCCTAGTCCGCACGCCTTGCAGGCGTTTTTTGCTGTTAGCGCTTTGGCCGAAGCGCGCAAGCCGATACGGTTCGCGGTTTGCAAGGTATAGAGAACTTTCTTAAAACCGCCACCGACGATTTTTTTTGAATCATTATTCATGTCACAACCTTAGTGTTGCTTTTTTCATCGCTTGGATAAGCTGGCTTAATGATAAAGTAATAGAAGCGCTCCTGTCGTGTTGATCTATTTTCTGAGTCTAGGGGCGCACTAAAGTTTACTAATAACGGGCGGGTAAAAACCTCTGGCGTCATTTGGTTCCTGGTGGCGCGAGAAGACTGGAACAGAAGTACCTTTGAGTTTGACATAAGTAGCAATTTTTTGTCCTATAAATATTCATTTGTAGCGTTTTTTAAAAAAATTCAACTTTTTCATCCTGACTTCATACTGGTTTGGAGTGAGTTTTCGCGCATTAGGCTAGCCTGATTTTTCGGGCATTTTCCTCGTCTAGTAGTAATGGCTTAAGCAGTAATGCCGGCGGAAGCAGTTGCTCGAGCAATCGGAGAATAGGCAGTTGCCTATTTTTTTGACCATGAATAACAGGGAAATAAGTGAGATGACTAAGAAAAATAATATGAAGTTCACGGCCTTTGTTTTGGGCGCCGCTAGTTGCTTATCAGCGCAAGCTGCCGAGCGTGCTTTTTTGCAAGAAAGGCCTGACCTCGTCAGCAGTCTTGCGGGAACGCCAGCTTTGATGCAACAGGCGAACAATGGCTTAGTATTGGGCCTAGCTGCTGGTGACGAGCTACAGGTCCGCAAAACCTACACCGATGCCAATGGGGCGGTAACTACCCGTTACACCCAAATGCATAAAGGTTTACCGGTGGTGGGTGATGATGTGGTTATCAGCCGCCATAGCACGGGTATGTTCAAGCGTGCCCACGGTGCAGTATTGAATAACATTGCCGCCGACCTAACCAGCACCACCGCGCGCATCAGTGCCGACGTTGCAATGCAACGAGCGAAGGCGCATTCAATGGCGGGCGCGTCTATTCGAGCCAATTCAACACCTATCAATTACGAAAATGAAACCAACCGTTTAGCCATTTGGCAGGATGAATCTGGCAAGGCAAGATTGGTTTATGAAGTGAGCTTTGTGCAATATGGGGATACCCCGTCGCGCCCTTACCTGATTATTGATGCCTTAACGGGTGCAGTACTGTTGGAGCGGGATAATCTACAAACCGCCAACGCGACTGGCCCCGGTGGTAACCAAAAAACCGGTCAATATTTTTACGGTACAGATTTCCCAGCGATGAACGTTTCGCAGTCGGGCAGCACCTGTACCATGCAGAATACCAACGTAAAAACCGTGAATCTTAATCACGGTACCTCGGGTAGTACGGCATTTAGTTTTACCTGCCCTGAGAATACAGTGAAAGCTATTAACGGTGCTTACTCTCCGTTGAACGATGCTCATTACTTTGGCGGCGTTGTATTTGATATGTACAACGCCTATGTGGGCTCGGCGCCACTGTCGTTCCAGTTGCAAATGCGCGTGCATTATTCCAATAGTTATGAAAATGCTTTTTGGAACGGCTCGGCGATGACCTTTGGCGATGGCGCTAGCACCTTCTACCCATTGGTTAGCTTGGACGTATCTGCGCATGAAGTGAGCCACGGCTTTACCGAGCAGAACTCAAACCTAACCTATTCTGGTAAGTCGGGTGGTTTAAACGAAGCCTTCTCGGATATGGCCGGTGAAGCTGCCGAGTACTACATGAACGGCACTAACGACTGGAAAGTAGGGGCTCAGATCTTCAAGGGTAACGGTTCATTGCGTTACATGGATAATCCACCTTTAGATGGCAAGTCTATTGGCCATCAGTCTGACTACACCAGCGGCATGGATGTCCATTACAGCTCCGGTGTGTACAACAAAGCATTCTATTTGTTGGCGACCACCTCTGGCTGGAATACGAAAAAGGCCTTTGAAGTTTATGCGCGTGCTAACCGCCTCTACTGGACTGCAAACACTAACTGGGATGTTGCCGGTAACGGTGTGTTAGATGCAGCCTGTGATCTTGGTTACGATATTACGCAGGTGAATGCATCGCTCGCGGCTGTTGGGGTAACGTCCACGGCGAGTAACTCTAGCTGTGCGATTGATCCACCACCACCAACCGGCAACGTGTTGCAAAATGGCGTACCGGTTACTGGCTTAGCCGCAAGCACGGGCGCAGATTTAACCTACACCATGCAAGTACCTGCTGGCGCTACCAACATTAAGTTTGTTATGAGTGGCGGTAGTGGTGATGCTGACTTATATACGAAGTTTGGCTCAGCACCCACCGATAGCAGCTACGATTGTCGTCCCTATGCCAACGGCAATAACGAAACGTGTACGGGCACGGCCACAGGCGGTACCTACTATGTTCGCGTGAAAGCCTACTCGACTTTCTCTGGCGTTACCTTAACCGGTAGTTACACCGAAGGTGGTACAGGTGCAGATCCTATTAATGAAACTGTTTCTAATATTTCTGTTTCAAGAAGTGCTTGGAAATACTACACAGTGCAATTAAATGGTAATTATTCGAATCTGAATGTCACCATCAGCGGTGGTTCTGGCGATGCCGATTTATATGTGCGTCGCGGCAGTCAGCCAACCACATCGTCTTACGATTGCCGGCCTTATAAAAATGGTAACAGTGAGAACTGCAGCTTTACCAATCCACAGAGTGGTACTTGGCACATCGGTATTCGCGGTTATTCAGCCGCCTCTGGTGTGACCCTGAACTACACGGCTACACCAAACTAGTCGTTTAACGTGTAAGAGAAGAGGAGCTACGGCTCCTCTTTTTTTCTCTCTATTCATTTACATTTCATTATTGTTTCGGATTAAGGTCCGAGGGGCAGGGATGAGTTATGAAAGTTATTCTTACTACACTGTTGTGTTGCGCGCTGAGCACTGGGCTTAATGCCGCTGAACAAGCGACGCAAGATCGAGCATGGATCACCATTGGTTCGGACGCGAGTCAACTGTTAACGCGTCAAGGCATTACTGGGGTAGATTTTCAGCCTTTGTTAAATGTCAGTGCATCGGCGATTACCATTGGCAGTCTGCCAGTGGCGCAGGTTGAGTCTTTGAGTAGCTATATGCACGATGAATTTAATCGCTGTGGCGGTTTTATGTTTCATGAAAGTTTTGCCGACGCGCAGCAGTATGCATCTTTATCTCAGGCGCAGCTGACTCCTTCACTGGTGAGTTATTCCATTGATAACCCTGCGGGTGTGACTGCACTGCTCGGGGAGATGAACTCGAGCCAGTTAAGTTCAACCGTTAACACCTTGAGCGCGTATCACAACCGTTACTACACCCAGCAAACTGGTGTTGACGCGGCAAATTGGACGCTCGGCCAGTGGCAGTCAATCGCCAGTGGTCGTAGCGATATTCAGGTTTCACTCTATGGTCATACGTGGGCGCAGTCGTCTGTTGTGGCAACCATTACCGGCACCACTTACCCCAATGAAGTCGTGGTAATTGGCGGGCACCTAGATTCCATTAATCAAAGTAACCCGAGCAGCGGCCGAGCGCCAGGTTCTGATGACAATGCCTCTGGTATTGCTGTGATCACCGAAACGCTACGCGCGATAGTCGCGGCCGATTTTAAACCGGCCCGCACGGTAAAAATTATGGCCTATGCGGCAGAAGAGGTTGGCTTGCGCGGCTCCAAAGCGATAGCCGAAGCGCACAAAGCGGCAGGCACCAATGTTATTGGCGTTGCGCAGTTTGATATGAGCGGCTACAAGGGCACCAGCAATAAAGATATTGTGTTCATGACTGATTACACCAACACGGCGCAAAATCAGTTTATGGCGCAGTTGATCGATACCTATCTTCAGGGGGTGAGCTATGGCTACGACCAATGTGGCTATGGCTGCTCTGATCACGCGTCTTGGAATGCTCAGGGTTATGCGGCATCTATGCCGTTTGAATCGAATATGTCCGACCACAACCCGAATATCCATACTGCCTACGACAACACCTTCGACGCGCAGCACTCATTAAACTTCGCTAAGTTATCTGCCACGTTTATCGCGGAGTTGGCAAAAGGTGGTACGGGTGATACACCACCGCCACCACCAACGGGTAATGAGCTGGTCAACGGTCAGGCTAAAACGGGGTTGGCCGCCGCAACGGGTAGCGATCTTGTCTACACGATGCAGGTGCCTGCCGGTGCCACCAATATTCAGTTTGTCATGAGTGGTGGCAGTGGCGATGCGGATATGTACGTAAAGTTTGGGTCCGCACCTACTGATAGCGTTTACGATTGCCGGCCCTACAAAAACGGTAACAGTGAAACCTGTGCTGGCAGCGCCAGTGGCGGCACCTATTATGTGCGCTTAAAGGCTTATAGCAGCTTTGCCAATGTTAGCTTGGTGGGCAGTTATACCGAGGGCGGTGGCCAAACCAATCCACCTATTAACGAAACCATTTCGAATATTAGCGTGGCAAAAAGTCAGTGGGCGCGATACACGCAAACATTGGCGGCGGGCTACAGCAGCTTGCAGGTCAATATGAGTGGTGGTTCGGGTGATGCGGATTTGTATGTGCGTCACAACGCTGCCTCAACTACCTCGGCCTATGACTGCCGGCCTTATAAAAATGGTAACAGTGAGAGCTGTAGTTTTACTGCGCCCGCTGCAGGCACCTGGCATATCGACGTGCGCGGTTACTCGGCAGCCTCAGGTGTAACCTTGACGATTATTGGAACACCTTAATAGCCTTGAGAGTGTCTAGGGTTTTATTTGACGTGGTCACAGTAACGTTTCATTAAAACCTTTAAGTAAAGCTATTAGCCGCGCCAAGTGCGCGGCTTTTTTATGCTCGAATAAAGGATTGGAAGGTAGAGTAGTGCCAATCGCGCATCGCCAACACTAACGTGACACCATCTCTTTTATTGACATCGAGTGCTGCATCGGCATTGTTTATTTGGTCGAATTCTTGCGCTAATTTTTTAAGTTTTAGTTGAAAGGCTTGTGCCGACTGAGCTGAGAGCATGCCGTTCAAGATAGCAAGATGATTAGATGGCTGTTCAAAATCAGCGTTAAATAACTCGCGTTCGATGGTGCTTTTAAAAAATGTCGCTATTGGCCCGTTGTGTTGCCAGTGGAAGTTCGCAGCGACCTTTAACTTGATATGGTTGTTAGGCAATAATTCAATAATATTGAGTTTATCTAACAACGCCAGCTTGCGAATGATGTCGCTCTCTGAAAAGCGGTAAAAACTCACCATCTCCTCTAGCGTCCAGCGATTTAAGACACAAACGGCAATCAGTAGCGTGGCCGGGTCTTTGGCAATTTCTTCCTCTTGCGCGACGCTGAGTTGAGCTATGCCTGGGTTGCGTTGGTTCATGGCCTGAATCAGGTCCGATATCTCCATGCCCATGAGCTGGCAAATATTCTGAAGTTGCTCGAGGTCAAAGCTGCGTGTTCGGAACAGGCGCTTGACGCTCGCCTCAGATAGATTCAGCACCTTGGCGACCTCCACGTAGCGCAAACCATGGGCTTTTAGGCAACTTTTTAAGGTGTCGATGATAGCGGTAACCTGCGCCATGGGTTCTCCTTTTCGAGGGTCTTAGACCATTACAGGGTTTTAGGGTGCGTATATTGATACTTTGAGGTTAATAATGCACAACTTTTTAGATATTGGTAGCAAATAGACGCGGCGTCTGGCAATTTAGCCCACTTCAAAGCCGCCGGCGCTGTAGCCGTCATCAGGAGTGAATTATGCGGAAGCTGACTGACTTTAAAGGATTTTTGCCCTATATCAGCGTGGTCTTTCTGAATGCGTTTGTGGATTTAGGCCATAAGATCGTAATCCAGAATACGGTTTTTAAGGTGTACGACGGCAATGAGCAGGTGGTACTCACAGCGTTAGTTAATGCACTTATTCTGCTGCCTTTTATCTTATTGTTTTCACCTGCCGGTTTTCTCTCCGACAAGTTTCCGAAGCATCAGGTGATGCGCGTCAGCGCTTGGGCCGTGGTGGTTGCAACGCTGTTGATTACTTTCTGTTACTACCAGGGTTGGTTCTGGGCCGCGTTTGCCTTGACCTTGTTATTGGCTATTCAAAGCGCCATCTACAGTCCGGCAAAATACGGCTACATCAAAGAGCTGGTGGGTAACGAACCCTTGGCGCGCGCTAATGGTGTGGTGAATGCCGTTAGCATTTTGGGTATTTTGCTCGGCACTTTCGTGTTTTCCGCCTTATTTGAATGGATGCTGATGGGTGCGGAATTGACCAGTAGCAACCACATAGTGGGCAAAATTGCGCCTTTAGGTTGGCTCTTGGTTGGCCTTGCCTGTTGTGAGGTGGCGTTGACTTATCGTTTAACCCAAAAGTCGGAGGGGCGGCCCGATAAGCGTTTTGAATTGGCGCAGTATGCGCGCTTGGGTTATCTGCGCCGCAACTTGGCGATACTGCAAAGGCGGCCGGCTATTTGGTTATCCATTGTTGGTCTGTCGACTTTTTGGGCGATTGCCCAGGTTGTGCTGGCGGCGTTTCCTGCTTTTGCAAAAGAATCTTTGGGCGAAACCAACACGCTGGTTATTCAAGGTATTTTGGCCTGCACCGGTATCGGTATCGTGCTCGGGTCTGTATTGGCGGGGCGTCTGTCGCGCAATTACATCGAGATTGGTTTGATCCCCATTGGCGCCTTAGGCTTAACGTTGGCGCTGTTTGTTTTGCCCGGGTTAGATTCGTCGCTGGCGCTGGCCTTGTGTTTTTTGCTCATAGGTACCATGGGTGGTTTGTTTATCGTGCCGCTCAACGCGTTGATTCAATTTCATGCGTTACCCAAACAGCTTGGCACTGTATTAGCTGGCAACAACTGGGTGCAAAATATCACCATGTTGTCCTTCCTCGGCATTACGGTTTGGGTGGCAACACTGAACTTGAGCGCCGCTTGGCTTCTCGGTGCGATGGGTTTTGTCGCGCTCGTGGGCGCTGGCTATACGCTGTGTAAACTGCCCCATGCCTTTGTGCGCTTGGTGGTCAGCTTTTTGTTTAAAGGTCGGTATCGGATCAACGTTGTCGACTTTAATAATTTGCCGGCGCAGGGCCCTGTATTGTTACTCGGCAACCATATCAGCTGGATCGATTGGGCCTTGGTGCAGATTGCTTGCCCAAGACCCGTACGGTTTGTCATGCAACGTGAAATTTATCATCAGCCATTGATCAAACCATTTGTAAAATTATTCGGTGTTATTCCAATTGCCAAAGGTCACAGTGACGATGCGTTGCAAGAGGTTAATAAACATCTGCAAGCGGGCGAGGTAGTTTGTTTATTTCCAGAGGGTGCCATTAGCCGTAATGGTCAGCTGGGAAAATTTCACAGTGGTTATCAACGCGCCACAGAGGGTTTGGAGACAGGTGTTATTGTGCCTTTCTATTTGCACGGTTTATGGGGTAGTAAATTTTCTCGCTCCAGCGATCGCCTGCGCGAAAGTCGTGCACCGGAAGGGCGTCGTCGCGAACTGATTGTGGCCTTTGGCGCGCCTTTAGCTATCAGCACCGACGCTAAAGCGCTAAAACTAAAAGTCTTCGAGTTGGCATCCCATGCTTGGCAGGAGCACAGTCAAGGTTTTCAAAGCACAGCGATTAATTTGATTCAAAGCGCGCAACGCCAAGGTCAGCAGACAGCCTTGTTGGGCGTGCGCGGCGAAACCATCAGTTATCGCCAGCTGCTGGTCGATGCGTTGATCTTGGCTAGAGCGTTAAAGCGCAGGCAGCTAACGGGCAAGTACGTTGCCATAGAGACTGCAGCGGGACGCGATTTCTTTGTTGCCCACATGGGTGCGTGGATTGCCGGCGCGATCGTGGATGTGACGTCCTCGAACGCTACACCTATTGTTAGCGGTGAGGCGGAGTCAAGTGCCGATGCCATCAAGTTAGAAAAACCGCGCACAGGCCTAGTGGCTAATTTTATGTTGAGCCTGTTGCCAGCGCGCCTTTTGGCCCATTGGTTTGGTCGCCCGCAAGCATTGCACACCGCTGCGCTGCGCGTTACCACCGAGCAGGCGATTGATCACCGGCAACTACAACTCAATAGCAAGCAAATCAGCGACGTGATTAACACCCGTGCCGATGATGTTGTCGGTGGTTTTATCGATCGTAATAACCCCTTTGACCTGATGTTCTCACTGATCATGCCCTTGTTAGAAGGCTTGCCTGTTGTGCACCAATTTGTCGATGACTCTTTATTGACGGTGGCGAAAAAAGTGGCGCGTAGCCGCGTCACGCTCATGTGTTTGTCGCCGAATTTATTGGCGCAATTGCCGCAAGAGAAAGAGATCGAGCCCATTATGTTTTCGAGCTTACGCATGGTCGTGAGTGAATTTTCTTCGGCGGCTGTAGATCAAGCGGCACTGTTCGAGCAGTGTTTCAATCAACCCGTGTATTTAGGTTTGGGTGGTTCACCTTGGGTACCGGTGGTGAGTTTGAATGTACCGGACGCACTCGACACGACCTATTGGCGTATTCAACGCGGCTGCGATAAACGCTCAGCCGGCATGCCATTGCCGGGTTTAAGTGTCTTGGTGCAAGATCAACAAGGTGCGGCCGTGAGTGGCTTTAACACACCTGGCCAGTTGGTGCTGGGGCTTGGTATGCCAGCGCTTGCGTCAGAGGCAGATCATGTTGCCGATATGCGCGCAGATAAACCTTGGTTGCCACTCAATAGAGTGGGGGAACTAACGGACGAAGGTTTCGTGGTGCCCTCGAACGCTTGATTCTAAAGCGTCAATGGGCTGCATAGGGTAGGTGATAAAGCCGTTACTGGGCCAGCTGTGCGATAATGCGCTTTTTGGATAGTGTGAATAAAGTTATGCACGTTGATTGTATTGTTATTGGCGGAGGCGCTGCCGGGTTAATGTGCGCGGCGACGGCTGGTTACCGAGGCCGGCAGGTTGCCGTACTAGATCACGCCAATAAAGTGGGTAAGAAAATCCTTATGTCTGGCGGTGGACGCTGTAATTTCACTAATTACACCATCGAACCCCATCATTATTTATCGGCCAACGCGCATTTTTGCAAGTCCGCGTTGAGTCGGTATAAATCTGCGGACTTTATTGAGCTGGTCGAGCGCCACGGTGTTTCTTACCACGAAAAAACCAAAGGCCAACTTTTTTGTGACAACAAAGCCAGTGATATTCTTAATCTATTACTAACCGAATGCGAGTACGCTGGCGTGAGTGTCACGACTCAGTGCTCGATTGAAAAAGTTGCGAAAATTTCAGATAAATTTCACCTGCAAACAAGTTTAGGCCAATACACCTGCGATTCTCTCGTGGTGGCCACCGGTGGCTTGTCAATTCCTACTATGGGCGCCACCGGCTTTGGCTATCAAATTGCGCAGCAGTTTGGTTTGGCTTGCACACCCGTGTGGGCCTCCCTCGTGCCGTTTACCATCACCGATAAATGGCAGCCTATTGTTAATGAACTTTCTGGTTTGTCTCTCAATGTGCGCGTCACGTGTAACAAGCAGAGTTTCAGTGATCCTTTATTGTTTACCCATCGTGGCTTAAGTGGCCCAGCCATGTTGCAGATTTCTAATTATTGGCGCCCGAGTGATTCACTGCTGATTGATTTCTATCCCGATGGCGATCTAGCCGAGCAA
The DNA here is from genome assembly GCF_042853465.1 of Simiduia litorea. Lineage (GTDB taxonomy): Bacteria > Pseudomonadota > Gammaproteobacteria > Pseudomonadales > Cellvibrionaceae > Simiduia > Simiduia litorea. The sequence continues at coordinate 1,364,706 of NZ_AP031497.1, forward strand.
ATAAAAACCTGGCGCAGTCAGGGCAATAAGAGTGAGTTGAAAAATCTATTGGCGATGCTGTTACCCAAACGCTTCGTTGAGTCTTGGTTGCCGGATGGCGAGGGGAGTCGTGCTGTCAATCAGTACAGCGACGCCGACATTAGTCGTATCGCCGAAAAGTTTCAGCGTTGGCGGGTTACGCCGTCTGGCACTGAGGGTTATCGAACGGCTGAAGTGACGATGGGAGGCGTTGATACCCAAGGTGTTTCATCGAAAACCTTTGAGGCGAAAACGACGCCGGGCTTGTATTTTGTTGGCGAGGTGCTAGATGTAACCGGTTGGTTGGGTGGTTTTAATTTTCAGTGGGCTTGGGCGAGTGGTTTTTGCGCCGGCCAATATGTATAGCGCGGCCCAAGCTTTCTTGCTTGGGTTTACTTACTTAGCTGTTCTTATTCGGACTACTTTTCGTAGGCGAGTTATTCACTTTAATCTTCTTAGCTTTTTTGTACGTCTGATAATGAATTTTTAAGCGGACACGTCAATTTAGAGTACAGCCGTACCACCTTGATCCTACCTGCTCGAGATGGACGAGCGGGCGGACTCAAGATTTTTTATGCGCGAGTAATAGTCATTTTGTCTAGCTGAGCCGTGACAGGCCTGTTCGATAAATTTACGTTAAAGTTAGTTGAGCTATTGCTCTGTTTTTAGCCCTAGAATCCGGTCCAACCTTAAAAAATAGGCTTTTTATTGGTGCGTAATGATGGCACTGCCATTTAATTGTGCGTAAGAGGTTGGCGTTTATTGGAAATGCTTTTTCCTATTCCGAGTGTAGCGTCGCTCTTAATAGATGAAAATCTAATGCTAAAGTTGCAATCAAGGTCATACGCTAGAAATCGACTCGCCAGTCTGACTTGACGTTCATTTTCTTTATAATTTTTCACAGGGCTTTTTAAACGCAAGGAGTGCGTAATTACGTCGCAAAAAAGTGATAAAAATGTCCTATTTCAATTTTTACCTATTCAGGTTCCTTGATTCTATTTATATTCGACGGGCAATTGGACGCTGTATAACCAAACTGTCTGTATGTGTTTGGGTAGGGACACTAAGAATAATGATCAGCGAAAAGCTGACACAACATTCACCAGAAAGACGCTTTATCTAAAGCATGATTTTTCGCTTTTCTTCTTTCGCTACAAAGGATTGATCTGGCATCGTCTTTGCTTTTCTTTATTTGCTACATAACTATAAAAATTATTTATAAAGGACTGTATTACCAATGACATTTCCCGTAAAAACATTAGCATCTGCAGTAACGGCGAGTATTTTGGGTCTCGCATTGTCGGCTAACGCCAGTGCTCAAGGCGATATTCAAAGCCTTGCTGTACCGGGCTCCAGCGTCAGTAGCTTGACGCAGGTTAGCGATCAAACGCCTAAGCGCTATATTGTTAAGTACAAAAAATCGGCTGAAAACACCGTGATCAAAAGTTTCGGCCGCAAAGCGTTTAAAGACCAATCGATGGGTAGAGCGCGAGACGGTTTACAAAGACGCGGTGGCAAGATAAAACTTGAAATGAAAAATCATCATGCGTTCGCCGCCGAAATGAGCGCGCGTGCGGCTGCTGAACTGCGTTTGGATGCTGATGTCGAGTATGTTGAAGAAGATGTGCCGCGTAAGATGTTAAGTCTTTATAACGACGACGTTGGCAACCCAACCCAAACACAGTTAACGCCCTATGCTGTCTATCAATCACAAGCTAACCAGCTGGCGCTTCAGTCTGGCCAAAAAGTCTGTGTTATCGATTCAGGTATAGCTGGCTCCACCGGTGAAACCGGTGGCTTGAACAATGACTTCGACTGGAACGTCATCACCGGCACGAGCGATTCCGGTACCGGCGATTGGTTCGCCGATGGCGGCCCTCACGGCACCCATGTAGCCGGTACCATCGCGGCAAAAGATAACGGTTTTGGTGTGATTGGTATGGCGCCAGGCGTACCTTTGCATATTATTAAAGTGTTTAACGATGCTGGCTGGGCTTACTCGTCTGATTTAGCTGAAGCGGCGTCTCACTGCGCGGATGCCGGCGCAAACATTATCACCATGAGCTTGGGCGGTGGTGCTGCGAACACGACGGAAGAAAACGCGTTTAAACAGTTCACCCAAAACGGGGGGCTTGTGTTAGCGGCGGCGGGTAATGATGGTAATAATGTTCGCTCATACCCCGCTGGTTATGATTCGGTAATGATGGTTGGCGCGAATGATGCCGACAACGGCATCGCCGATTTCTCTCAGTTTCCAGCCTGTAGTGCTGCCAAAACTAACTGTGTGGAAGTTACTGCGGGTGGCGTGAACACCTTGTCGACCTATCCTGCCGGTGGCGCAACGCTACCAAGCTTGACGGTGAATAATGCTGCTTACCCAGCGTCGGCATTCGAGAATACCGGTTCTGTTACTGCGGCAACGTTTTACATGGGCACGGCTGAAAGCACCAACGCTGGGGCCAACGGCAAAGTATGTGTTATCGACCGAGGTAACATTTCATTCCACGATAAGGTGCAAAACTGCCAGAACAGTGGTGGTGTTGGTGCCATTCTTATTAACAACGTCGCCGGTGTGTTGTCTGGCACCTTAGGTGACACTAACGCAACCACTATTCCGGCTGTGGGTGCGGCATTGGAGAATAAAACCGCGTTGGTTAACTCAACCACTGCCACGGTCGCGGTGGCACCGGGTGACTATGGCTACATGAGCGGCACCTCTATGGCAACGCCAGCAGTTGCCGGCGTGGCTGCGTTGGTTTGGTCTAATCACCCAAGCTGTACCGGCACCAATATCAGAAATGCATTAAAGGCAACGGCTGCCGACGCAGGCACCGCAGGTCACGATGTGTATTTCGGCAACGGTATTGTGAAAGCCAAGTTGGCCAGTGATTACCTGACCACCTATGGTTGTGCTGGTGATACCGGTGGTGGTACTGACCCAGTTGGCAACGCACTGGTCAACGGTGTGGCAAAAACGAGTTTAGCGGCCAGTAAGGGTGGCAATGTTATGTTCACCTTGGATGTGCCCGCAGGCGCCACTAACTTGAGCTTTGTAATGGCCGGTGGCAGTGGCGATGCCGATATGTATGTGCGTTTCGGCGCTGCACCAACCACGTCCACTTATGACTGCCGCCCCTACAAAAACGGCAATGCTGAAACCTGTACTATCAGCAACGTTCAGGCCGGTACTTACCACGTGATGTTGAATGCATATGCCACTTTCTCGGGTGTTAGTTTAACGGGTTCTTATACCGAGCCTTCTACCGGTGGTGGCGGTGCAGGTAGTGCGTCTGAAACTAACCTTTCTGGCGCACGCCGAGCTTGGGCACATTACACGGTTGAAATACCTGCAGGTATGTCTAGCTTGACAGTTGATATGGCTGGCGGTACTGGCGATGCGGACCTCTATGTGCGCAGGGGTTCACAACCAACGTCAAGTGCTTACGATTGTCGCCCTTATAAGAGCGGTAATACGGAGTCTTGTAGTATTAGCAGCCCAGCTGCTGCCACTTGGTACATCAGCATTTACGGCTACAGCGCTTATAGCGGTGTGTCGCTCAATGTTGAGTGGAAATAGGCCCTAGTAAGGTCGAAACGTTAGCGGGGTTACTGCGCTAAGGTTTCTAGGTTAAAAAAAGAGGAGCATTTGCTCCTCTTTTTTTTGTTTGGGCGAGTCTGGTTTTGGTCGGCGCTAGACAAGCTTTTCAACGCGCGTTGCGTGGTATTTAAATCAGACACATGGGTTTGGATTGTGGTATATAAAGGTGGCTGCCAAGCTTTTACTGCTCCTAATTGCGCCTTTATGAGCAGCATCAATAATAATTAGCTACCGGTTCAAGGACGTTCTATCTATGTTCAGTGCATCAACCGATCATTCGCCCTATCAAAAACCCAATTATCGTCTTTATGTTTTAGCACTGCTCACCTTGGCCTATGTGTTTAACTTCGTCGACAGGCAAATCATTTCGATTTTACAAGAACCAATTAAATTGGAGTTTGGCTTATCTGATACGCAATTAGGTGTTCTGAACGGCTTTGTGTTTGCGATTTTTTATGTTGGCTTTGGTATCCCCATTGCTCGGTGGGCCGATACAGGCAAGCGGCGCAATATCATCGCTTGGGCGATTGCCTTGTGGAGCCTGATGACGGCGCTGTGTGGCGTGGCACAAAATTATGTGCAGTTACTCGCCGCGCGTATTGGTGTCGGTGTGGGCGAGGCAGGTTGCAGCCCGCCAGCTCACTCCATGATTTCTGATATTTTTCCGCAAAAATTTCGCGCCACAGCAATGGCTACCTACTCTCTCGGCATCAATGTCGGAATATTGGTGGGTCTGTTGATGGGCGGCTGGTTAAACGAATTATACGGTTGGCGCGTGGCTTTATGGGCGGTAGCGGCGCCCGGTTTAGTGGTCGCCCTGTTGTTAAAATACACGGTTGCCGAACCCGCGCGCGGCGGTGCTGACATAAATGCTGCAAGCGCTGGCGAGCCGAACCATCAGCCTGCGGCTGTTCCAATTGTGCAAGTGATACAACATTTCTGGCGCTCGCGCACCGTGAAGTGGTTGGCGGTAGGTGCGGGTTTAAGTAGTTTTGTCGGTTATGGCTTAGCTAACTGGATGCCATCATTTTTGGTGCGCAGCCACGCCATGGGCACAGGTGAAATTGGCACCTGGTTAGCATTAATTGCCGGTGTGGGTGGCGCACTAGGGACCTTTGCTGGCGGCTTTTTGGCGGATCGTCTTAGCCAAAGAAATGTACGTTGGTCGCTGTGGGTTCCCATGGCTATTTTGTTAGTCTGCGTTCCCTTGTTGTCGTTGACGCTCCTCATGGATGCCAAGCTTAATGCCATGCTTATCTATATTATTCCCGGCAGTATCATGACCGGGTACATGGGGCCTGTCATCGCCGTTACCCACAACTTAGCGGATAATCGCATGCGCGCGATGGGGTCCGCGTTGTTGTTTTTGGTTATCAATATAATTGGTCTAGGCTTGGGGCCGGTCATTATTGGTATGCTCAGCGATTGGTTTGGCAATACCATGGGCTTAGAAGGGTTGCGTTATGCCATGCTCTCGGCTGTTGTCGTGAGTGGCGTATTGGCGGCTTTTTGTTTTTATGTGGCGAGCCGAACTTATCCCGAAGAGCTGGCGCGGATGAACAAAGGGCAAACAATATAGTACGACTGTTTATAATTGGTGTTGATTATCGAAAGTTTATTGGACGCAACGCGTTAAGTTTTTGCGTCAACGTGAATAAAACAATTCCCCTGTATGTTGCGTTGGTATCAGAGATTTTAACTATTACTAGCTTAGCTAGGCGCTTAGAGTAAGTACTTTTTTGTCGACGATTTTATCAAGCAGAAAGTGGAAAATTCAAAATTCTCTATTGCTATATTTGTATAGCGTGAGATATTTGGCTGCCTAGCATCAAATCAAATGCTAGGTGCGATCAACTAATAATATCACCTCACGTTATATTCGTAGATCTTTCATCGCTTCACAGCGTCAAGTAATTGCATGCCTCCCAGCGACACACTGTGTAAAATTTACCTGATCTAAGTATGAATTCACGCAATGCGTCTGAATAGACGACTTTGAATACCCGCACGCCTATAGTTTCGACGGGTTTAACGTCAGAACTATAGGAAGATTAAATGAAATTTTATAATTTATTGAATGCTCGTCCTGCGGTTTTAGTGGGTAGTGCGCTATTGACCGCCGTGATTTCTTCACATTCACAAGCAGGTATGCGTGTGTCTGGTACGCAGTTACTAGATGGTAATGGTAATGTTTTTGTCATGCGGGGCGTTAACCATCCCCACGCTTGGTACAACTATCGCACTCACGCTTTTGAAGATATCGCGCTTGCGGGATCTAATACCATTCGAGTGGTCTTAAGTGATGGCCAACAATTTACCAAAAATAGCGCCGAAGATGTGGCTAGGGTTATTGCGGCCTGTAAGCGTCAACGAATGATTTGCGTGTTGGAAGTACACGATGTAACAGGCTCGGGCGAGAAAGCAGAGGCCGGTACCATGGCAAAAGCCGTTGATTATTGGCTGGAGTTGAGCAGTGTATTAAGTGGTGAAGAAGATTATGTGATTATCAACATCGCCAATGAGCCCTTTGGCAATAACGTACCTGCGAGTACCTGGGTAAATGAGCACAAAGCTGCGATTACGCGAATTCGGGCGGCCGGTTTGACGCATACGATTATGGTTGACGCTGCAAACTGGGGCCAAGATTGGCAGGAGATTATGCTGACCCATGCCTCTGATGTCGCCGCAGCAGATGTGAGTAATAACACGCTGTTTAGCGTGCACATGTATCAGGTCTACCCGAATCGTGAAAAAGTTGAAGGTTATGTAAAAACATTTTTGGAGACTCACAACCTGCCGTTGATTGTTGGTGAGTTTGGTGCCGATCACCAGGGCGCTGACGTGGATGAAGATGCCATTCTCGCGGTATCTGAAGCGTATCAAATTGGCTACTTAGGTTGGTCTTGGTCAGGTAATACGGGCGGTGGTACAGAGTCTCTTGATATGACCGTAGGTTTTGATCCGAAGGTGTTAACCCCGTGGGGCGACAGATTGATTAACGGCGTTAATGGTATTAAAGCGACTTCAACATTGGCTAGCGTATTCGATGGCCAGGTGCCGCCGCCAAAATTGATGTGTGATTGGTACGGTTCGATTATTCCTGTGTGTGAATTTCAGGAGTCTGGGCATGGTTATGAAAACCAACAAAGTTGTGTGGGTGTGGTAACCTGCCGCGCACAAGACGGAACCGGTGGCGTTGTGGGTGAAACGCCAACACCGACGCCAACACCAACCCCAACACCAACACCAACACCGACACCAACACCGACACCAACACCAACACCAACACCGACACCGACACCGACACCGACGCCGACGCCGACGCCAACACCAACACCGCCAGAAGGTGCCAAGGCTAATTGCAGCTATAAGGTGATAAACAGTTGGGATACGGGTTTTGAAGGTCAAATAATTTTATCCAACCCCGCTGCATCAACTACTGTCATAAATGGTTGGGCCTTGTCTTGGCTGTACTTGGATGGCTCAAAAGTCAGCTCGGTATGGAATGCAGAATTTTCAAGCGCGGAGACTTACCAAGCGAAAAATTTGACTTGGAATGCCAGTATTCAACCTGGGCAGTCGGTTAGTTTTGGTTTTGTAGGCGAGGGAAGTGGAGTACAAGCAGAGTTAGGTGGTGCTTCATGTGTTACGCCAGTTCTCTAAAGTAACAAAGCGCATATTAAGTGAGCTTGTACCGTGGGGCGTTTATTTTACGCCCCTTTTTTTATTCTTGGAGCCAATACGCGCAATAAATGATTAGGAGGCTATTTGGTTGTTGTTAATCATCTGACACGTCAAAGTCATCCAGCGCACCATGGTGGAAACTGCCATGGGTGCCGTCTTCATTTGACGGGCCTTCGTAATCGTCGTGATTTATATCGTCATTATCTTCGCTGTACGGCGATGTAGTTTCTCGCCCTTCACTTTCTTCGCCGTCAGCTTGATAGTATTCAATGGCGAATTCACACTGGATATCATTGGCGCCAAGTTCCGAGTGGTAGCAGTAATTAGTCGCACCCACGGGAAACTCCCAAACCTCGAAAGCGATAGAGATGGCTTGCTGGCAACCGATGCAAGTATTCAGGTGCACAGTCTCATAGCGTCCTTCGCTCTCTGGGTCATTTCTATCTGGGTTACCCATTTCGAAATGTAAGGCGAGGGCATCTATAGCATGCTGATAACCACAGGCGCTGCAACGGTAGGTTGTATTGCCGATAATACGTGTATCCATAACAATATTTGTATCCGTTGATACTCAAAATGTTTAAGCGTGTAAACGCTTAGAGGTTTTTGTTTGAGTGGCGGTGGCTATCGCAGTAGGGGAGTTGAGCCGATACAGAAGTATATACGTTAGTGTTACCCTTCCCTAGGTTTAATACCTGCTAGTTAGATGGTGACGTGAAGTTCATACAACCTTTTCGCTTTCTTGCTGCAACCCAAGTGTAGTTGTAGATACGATTTCCTGAGTGGGGAGCCGGTCTCCCTTTGTAACAAACAACAAATCAATCTATCGCGTTTACCGGCGACAGAGCCGGTGTATTGTCCTAAAGCAGTGTATTGGTAGCCACGCTGACGTGGTTGTGCGCTTTTTGGCGTCAGCGCTTGGCGGCTTGCAGGCCATTCATGCACGTACAGGAAATTCACTGCTGCCACCCATGGGCTTTTATGAAGAGGTTCGCTTTTTGCTGCGTGGAAGAGAGGTAGCACGTTTAGGGAAATTACTATGCAATACACCAAGCCTATGATTGACCTAATCTATGACGTTAGACGCCGGGTTTCCAGTGAGCTGTGACGTGAGCTTTTAGCGGAAGAGCAAGTGATGCCAGCCTCACTTGAACCGTCGGACGTGGTCGCAAAACCATTCGTGAGAGTTTACCGCGGACAAGTGATGTTAAGCCCGGCATCTGAGGATCGATCAGACGTAAAAAATCGCAACAATTAACAACAAATAACAACAGATAACAACGCGCAGCGCATTTACCGTGGCCAATTGGTGGTTTAACCGGTGCTAAAAAGCGGGCTTAGATTCGTGGCAAGTAACAATAAGGCTCTGTCGCTATACCGTTGAAATCACGGAAATAGTCACGCAGCTCTTCAATCCGCCTTTGTGTTAAAAATTTCAAACGGTTATTTCCGACTTTTACTGGCCTCTCATGTACCCTGTCACCTGCTTATGGGTGTTCTTCCTGTGAACAAAAGTGTATGAAAAATAAGCAAAAATTGCGCTGTCGTCATGCTGGCGGCTAATTGGCGTCACCGACAGCGCGAAACTTCCTCGATATTGGCCACCACGGAGGCGATCTAGTCATGATTGTTAAAAAGCTTAGGGAGCAGCGGTCCTGGTCTCAGGAGCAGTTAGCACAAATTGCTGGCTTGAGCCTGCGCACTATCCAGCGTGTGGAAGCTGGTAATAAGGCAAGCTTGGAAACACTCAAGTCCCTCGCCGCCGTGTTTGAAGTAGATATCGGCAAGTTAACGGCTGAGATTGTAGTGATTGATAAAGACTCAACGGCGTGGCAAGCAGAGCCATGGTATATCCGCTGGTGTTTGTATGGCGTGCGTCGGCGCAGTCATATGCTCGCTATCGAGTATTCCATGATAGTCGTAGGAATAGTGACGTTACTCACGACCACTAAACCTGTCGCTGCCGCTGCTGCGTTCTTAGGTGCCTATATCAACACGAAATTACTCAGCTACATTGATCAGCGCGCCTATTGGTAATTCAGCCTCAGGCGCTCTACAGGAAGACTATAGGAAATCACCATGGAATTTATTAGCCAACACTTCGCCACATTGCAGGGTGCGTCATGGGTACTGTTATTGGTATCGGCGCTGTTATTCTGGTTTTTACCGGCACTACTTGCCTTGGTGCTGAACCGCAAACATTTCAAATGGATACTCCTTGCCTGTATCCCAGCGGGGTTGTCTTTTATTGCCTGGGGCGGGCTGATGGTCTGGGCAGCCACCGGCAGGGCAGTTGAGCGCCATAGAGCAGGGCTGGAGCAGGAAAGTTAGACGGCGCCTGGTCGATTGCACAACCAAAAGCGCCTATGACCACCCTATTGAAGGTATAGGACTTTTAACGTGGGTTAAAAAATCACGGCGCACCGTGTTTGGTATCAATAAGCGCATTATTGAGAGCCATTACGCTAGGTGCGAGTGATTCGGGTCATAGCGTGGCGCGCCAAGCATACTGGCTTTTGCAGCCATCTAGTTTAGGTCGATTCCACCAGTTTAGTTACCTAGCGGCGTTAAAAGCTCGAGATTAGGCATCTGCGGTTGTGATACTTGTTCATTAATTGATCACTTGATGTCGATCAATGCCCCTCCATTTGGTAGCGCTAGACTGAAGCCTCAACAATTTTTTGGAGGCAATGGAACATGACTGTTAAAAAGTTAGTCGTATTCGCGCTAATCGGAATGTTGTTTGGCTGTGATACGGGGCCATCATCGCCTCTCGGTTTTAGCCTGCCAATGGGCGATATTGCTAAAGGCGAAGTCGTATTCAACAAGTATCAGTGTATCGCCTGTCATAGTTTAGAAGGACATGAACAGGAATCTGTTGCGAAAGAGCTTAATAAGCCTGTTGCTCTGGGTGGAAAATCGACTCGCATAATGACCTACGCAACGTTGGTAACGTCAATTATTAACCCATCCCATAAAATTGCCGGCCGCTATAATGCAGATAACCTGCAAGCCGATGGGTCTTCCAAAATGCGAAACTATAATGACGTTATGAGCGTTCAGGAGTTAATTGACCTCGTCAGCTTTTTGCAACCTAAGTATCAATTGATTCCCTATGAGCGAACACATTACGAACGCTATCGTTAGGGGTTAGGTCTTGTCTATGTAGGCTTTGGCTAGTGGCGTGAAGGCTTGTTGAGTTTCACGTGCATGAAAACCAGAATTTGAATGCGTCAGCGTAGTGCAGCTGCGCATTCAAGGTTACCTATTCGCCCAGCGAAGCGATGATTTTTCGTTTGGTTTCTTGAAGTCTGGCCGTAACGTCTTCTATAACATCCTCATTGATTCGATCGTCCAAATACGCCAACGCTTGTTCATAGTCTAGATATCGGTAATCCTTCTCCATACCTTGATTGACAGGGTATTTTTGCATGACTTCTTTTATTGGCACCCGCTTGAAAACCACGACCTTAACATCGTAAGCCCTTGGCCTTGAGTCACCGTGCGCTTGCCATTGCCACCATTCGTTACCGATTACCTCACCGGCGATAACCTGTGGGCCAAAGTCTTGATAGTCAAGAACAATAGCATTATCTGTCGGGGTCCAAATGCAAGATGTGATCAAGAGCGCTGCCAAGAGCAGGATATTGTGCGACACGGTTAGGCCGAGAAACCTTTCGTACTTAGTTATTGACGTTACTAAAATCGATCTGTTCCTTGGGTCCAACTCTAATTGCAAAGTGGTTGATTTGATTGATGGTGGCGACTCGAAAGAATATTCCCATTGTTGATATCAATTTCAACGCGACTCAATTCACCTTCCTGTTTGATAAGTGCAACGAGTTTGCCGTGACATAACTGTGGGTCTGCGTCTACCCAAAGAATCGGTGTCGACCAGCCAAGTACAGGGCTGTAGCAGCTGCTAGTATCCTCGTTCTCCTTATACAGAGAAGGGCGGTTGCAGGCGAGCAGGGACGAGTGATCGGAAAGGATGAGTGAATTTTTTTTAAAAACTAATTCGCCCTTGTGCCAACCGGCGTTAGTGAAAACATAATGCCCCCCCCTATACGTAGCTAGCTGGACCGCACCTTTGTGCTCAAAAAATTGTAGTGCACTGTCATCGATTCCCCATTCCGATGGAGTCGCCTTGTTACTTTCTAATAACACAATATAGGGGATGTTTTCGCCATTGGGATCGATTTTGTAACCAGCCACAAATAGGCCATGTTCACTTTCAAATCCCAGATAGCTATTGTCTAGGCTAGTATCTATTCGATGGCCATTTTTGGTAAAGCTCCCATCGGTATTCCAAGCTGTTTGTGCGCTCGAGCAGCCAGATGTAATGATTAGTGTGAACAGAATAAGTGATCTATTTAAAAGTTTCATGATATTTATGCACTATAAACGTGGTTCCTGGTTTAAAAGCACCTGCGGTTATAAGCAGATCTTTCTCGTTTGGTTTGAGGTGAATGCAACCATGGGAAAAGGTCATAATGATCGGTTTTCCCGTAGATTGTTGTGCCTCATTATCTGGCGTGGTATGAAACATCTGACCGGATAATCTTTCCGAGCCATCCATCCTTCGGTTTCCGTTCAAGTCTTTATACCAGCGAATTGCGATGGGGCCGAAATCATTGAATACCCAAACTGAAGGTACTTTTCTGAGGTTATAAAGATCATAATATAGATTAATAATTTGCTGGCGTTCTATCTGATGATCATTTTTAATCGACGCCCAATTTCCATTGGTGAGTTGATACCATACATCGTTTATATCAGGTTTGTCTTTTAGGGGAGTGCCCCACTTTATTCTTGATAATTGCCAAGTATTGGTGCGATAAGCATGAGACTCTGCAATGACGTAATGACCCGGCCACGTAGGCTCTTCGGCCATCCGCGGGTCATTTCCAATGGAGGCCGGTCCGCCCCATGCTTCGTAACTACGAGCCTTAGTGTTGCCATCCAGTAACACCAGAAGCTTTTGCCCTGGGTAAAAGTGAAGTTCCATCGTAAAGTCCTTTTTAAAATGAGAAACGCCTTAATGCTGAGAGGCAATGTAGGTATTGCCGCCCGTTAGGCCGATATCCTACACGATTGTAAGCATGGATAAAGTTTTTCGTTAATCCTAATGTTTGAGCAAGGTAGTAGGTACTAACTATTTGAGGTGTATATTTTTTTAAGCGGCACTGTGGTGCTATTTACGTTAACGGTATGTCCCAGCAGAAAGGGGGGCATGATGAGGCTAAGGTTACTGGCCAAATTATTATCTGCCGTCAAATATATTCTGGCTTCCTGTTGAGTGGTAGTAGATGAAAAAACGATGATGCCCGAAGCCAGAGCGTGCATGTTCGAAAAGCCAACTTAGAGCCGTATTTCAACACAAAGGCCTATTGAATTGGTTTTAGCTTCTTGGCATCGTGGCTCATCAAATATCGACAAGGACGAACGCTATGCATTTCAGACTTAACCCCAATGGTTATACGCTATCGGGCCCGCTAACGTGGTTTGCGGGTAATGTACCTTATGATTCAGCTAGTGGCGTTGTCCACCGGACTTTACATAATCAAACGGGTCACATTGGTCCCTTGCCCGGTGACATGGCACGCTCTGCGGTAGGTTTAATTAACGGAGATTTGGGTGCGGTATTGGGAGATAGAGATGCAGGTCTAGGCCGTAGCTGGGAAAGATTGCATTTAATCGGCGTAAGTGCAGGCTTGCTGAGCGAGCGGCGTTATTCTAACTACAATACAGTTATTGGGAGTCATGCGATGAACACCGCAATGATACCTTTTGAAGGTATCGCTAACTGGGTGTTGTCGCAGGGGCGCAGTTACCGCTACGTGGTCAATGTTGATGAACACAAGACCCTTAATTTCATTGATAAAAATGGCGCTGCTAGAGAAGAAAAAGTACCGGTTAAATTACGTCAGGCCATTTCCTATACTTCTGAGAACGATGCTGATATTTGGATTACCATTTGTCAGACGCATCAGGATTCACGGGTCGCTGGTCTATCGACTGATGTCGTCATTGGTTACAGTGCGGATATCATGGATGAACATAAGATGAAGACCAGTAGCTGGGAGGCAGTTTACGCTCAGATAGCGGCAATAGATCAGCAGGTAAAAGATACTCAAGCTAGTGGAAAATGGAACTTGGTAAAATAAGAAATCTGTTGGGGTTGTGCGGTGAGAAGCAGTGTGGGTGCTGCTTTTCACTGCGACGTGTGGTTTTAATATGTGGGAGTTTTTGCACCGACCCTAAATTTGAACCCAAAAATCAATTGAATGGAAGAGCTCGGCTAGCTAGTTATCATCCTCAACAGATTCCCAAACTTCGCCATACCCAGCTGATCTAAAATACGCCATAAAGGTGATGATTATCTTTTCCAGTATGTACTCTGTACTTTCACCTGTTTCTTTGTCTTCTTGGTTAGATCGCTCTACTATACGCCAGAAAAACTTAGCGAGATGTAGTGCCTCGTCTTTATTGCTCAATTGGTCTTTATGTATGATTTCTTTCGTGAGTTGATCACTCATAAGTTCCGCATAATGCAAAATTGTGGGCTTTTCTTCTGGGTTGGAGTAGGGGATCATTCTCTTGATTTAATTGTGCCGCTAATAGCGCTCGCCGTTTTTAAGATTGCGCTATTGTGCATGATATTTGTCGTGGCCTTTAGACCATTCTTGCTCGTAGCCTTGCTTTTTAAAGTAACCGGTGAAAATATAGAGTGTCTTCTCTAGCCAAGACTGTAGGTCTTCGATGCCTTCAACGACTTTATTGTTACTTTCATCTTCAACTGCTTGATCAATCATTTCCCAGAAAAAATGGGCTAGTTTCTCAGCATCTTCTTTACTGTTGAGATTCTCTTTGCTTGTCACAATCGATGTTGCGATATCACAATGTAATTCATTGGCGTAATGTAAAACTAGTGATTTAACGGGTTGGTTGGATTTATTGAAATTCATTATTTCCTTGTGTCATTAGTGTTAGTCACGCCTTCTTTATATTAGGTGGTTAGGTTTTCAATGTGGTTTTAGGGGGACTACCTGTTAATGTCATTTGATTCATCGGTCCAAATTTGAAAGAACTCCAATTTTTTCATATAGCCGATGAAGATGTTCATCAACTTCTCCATCCATCGTTCAAGGTCATAGGAGCTAGCAATGTCTGCGCCTTGCTCATAGTCTTCTGCTGCTAAGTCTGCCATTGTCCAAAAAAATCGAGTTAGTTCTCTTGCTTCTTCTATATTTGAAATATCTCGATTATTGTTAATGATTTCTAATGCAAGCTGGCTATCCAGCTTTTCTGCATAGTATTTCGTAAGCTCGAGAGCTTCGCCTTGATCGTGAAAATCAATCATTACTATAAGCCTCCAGTGGAAAATCGTTCATTACTGACATTCGTTGTGATATGAACGTCAATTTTTCACTCTGATTTCAGCGCTATGTAGGTGATTTTTTCACTTTCTTTGTGTGGTCAACGTGCGGAAGTCTAGCAAAGAACGCGCGTTATTTACGGAAAATATATTCGGGCCAAGCAGAGCCATCGGCGTCCTGTCGATCACTCTGCGGGCAGCAAAGCTGGCCCAAATTTCTGCTTATAGTTTGTCCTACCCTGCGGGTCCTTTATCGAGACGTGCAGGTAGTTTCCCTTCCGGGTGCTGGCGCGAAAAAAGTTTATCCGGTCGAGTTTTCGTACCCTTTTCGGAGTCGATCCTTTTATCCTTTGCGGGTGCAATTTTTCTTAATATGTGACATTGCTTTTAACACTGCCTGTTGGGCTTTATTCGCAGCAGATATTGGATCTGCTTCAGTAGGTAAAACGGTAAATTGCTTTTCTTGGTCTGTTAAGGGCTTATTGCTCATCTTCCTTGTCCTCATCTAAATCAATAATCATTTTACCGTTTTTATCGGTAGCGCCAGAGGCCATACCTTCAGGTTCTTTTGGCCCATTTTTATTGGCTTCCATGGCCTCAGAAAGCTTTCTTAAACCAGCCTTTGCCCGTTCTTCCTTGGTAAGGTGTTTTAGCTTTTCAGTATGTGCCGCGTCGAAATCTTCAATATTGTCTGTCATTAGCTAATCCTCCGAATGCAGCAATTGTTAGTACGGTTATATTTGAACCCTTTGTGCTCGTAATAGTCTCGAACATCATCATTAATTGGGTTCATTATCTTTACGTAGGTCGCGCCTAAAAGCGTTGCATAAGCATACATAGCAAGATAGGTTAAATCCAAATGTGGTTCATTCGCTGTAGGTGATTTTTCAATGTAATCCAGTCTAAGTCCAGTAGCATGGTATGTAGGTCGTCCCATGGCGAAGCCTACCAATCTTGAATCGTGCCACGTCGCACTTTCAAACCGTTTGGGATATTGTGCTTTCCAGCTCATCCAAGAGGTGGGCCAATCCCAGTCTACTCTTCTTTTTGGGTGGTTTTCCCAATGGCGAAAAGCTTCATAGGCTGCGTTGTCCACGAGTGCCAATCGAGTGTTGGGTGATCTTATGGCTTGGTTTGCCATGAGTATTGACTGCCGGCGAAGCTCCGCATATCGGCGCTCCAGTTCGTCACGCATCCTTAACTGTAGGCCAGCCATATATATTCCTTTATATATTGTAATTTAATGGTTCTACCTTTCGAGTTACCTATTCTGAAGGAGAAAGAGCGACTTATTACAGTAGTTTTCAGTCACTTGGCACTTTGGAACCAAAAATATTTTTGAAATATACTTAGGCAGCTCTATCGGTAATGCCAATGAATAGTGTTTTACCTCGACGCCCAATCGTTTTCTCCCTGGTATTCCAAGGGCATTGAAATGTTGTATGCGTGGGTGATGCGGATTAGTACTCATCTGGTTTCAATACTAAGTAGGTGGTTTGTTCATTTTCTTTGTATGGTCAAAGCGTCGGAGCGAAGCGGAGACATGAGTGCCAGCGAAAGCGACTTGTGTCGCGTTCATACGAATCCGCCGTAGTGTAGCGAAGGCCACGCGTTTTTTGCGTCATAGAAATCCACTCCGACTGGATAGTTTTTACACTGACCCATTGATCATTGATCTTTGCTTCTATAGAAATGATTGTCTTCAGCTGATTCTGAAAGACGTATGGTTCTTCCTTGCCCATTTAATGCTCCTATGGAAATATCTTGTCTTTTTGAGGTATATCAAACTAATCGTCGAATTTTCGATAGCTGAAGCGTGTTATGCAATAGGCATTTAGAGTTAATTTTTAGTGCCTAATTTACTTGATCACTACAGATATCAATGACACTGACCCCATCGATCGACCCCATCGATCTATCGGCATAGTCTTGCTTGGGCATATTGGCTAAACGTTTCAAGTTCTTTAGGGTCATTGGCTGGTTGAGGATGTTTTTTGAAGGAATATTCAATCGATGCTTTTGTTTCGGGAGGAAAGCTCCCCATTGGCAGGTGAACGTAATAGCCGGTCTCAAGAAAAAGGCAGATGGCCTGTATGGACCTCATTGCCTCCTCTTCTTCGTTATTTTCTGGTGAGGTACAGGTTTTTATCCAATCAAGAATGAGCTTTGAGTTAGCATCCCTTAACTTTTGATGTTTAGAATTTTTGCGGGTGTCACGATTTGCAGCGTTATCTTTACCCAGCTTCAAAACTTCTGCTTCAGACATCGTCATCAGCTTGTTATAGTGCGCCTCGGCTGCAATGGCGTCACGCACCGCTAGGGCTTTGATTTCACTTTCAGCAGAAACACAGGATGGTGTTGTCTTGCGTGTCGGAATAAATGGTACGTTGGCATGTGTATTGATCGGCTCACCGGTAGGCTCGCCAGCTTCCGCAACATCGACGCTTCTGCTGCCCGCACAGGACGTATTACCGTAGGTTGTTTCTCCATCATTGCCCATACATTTGTGCTCGGTCGCCGATACGCAGGATGCGGCGCTGCAAAGTAAGAGTGTCAATAGCCTGAGTGTGTGCTTCGCCCGACTTAAAATGATAACTGACATGGGTATAGCCTCTGCGAAAAATCTAAACACGAGTAGGGCACAAAGTCCTTTCTTGACTGATATGCTGGTTTGAACAAGGTGTTTATACTTCCTATCCATGACTTAATTTTAGTTATGTCTGTTGGCAGTGCATAGACAATATCAATTAAAAATTGGTTTATTAATCGCACATTGAATTTAGATCAAGGAGCCTGACCCCATTGATGTGAATGACACTGACCCCATCGATCCGGTGGTAGAGCCCGAGAGCTATTTACAACTAAAAAGTGTAGAAGAATTCAAATTCACTCCGATCCATTTATCCTGATTACTTCTGTTAATTATCATCAAAATCGTCTGGATCACGGTTCAAGTATTTGCTGTAGTCTGGATCAAATTTACTTATTGATTCCAAACACCAGGATTCCTCTGTTTCACCATCGAAGCTTACCACCCGTTTTTTGCAGATCCCCTCAATATAGCCTTCAGGATCTAGGCTAAACTCTTCTCTCTTTTCCTTTGAAACTATAATTCCCGTAGGCCCAGGCTTTAATCCCTTTAACTCCCAATAAGATAATTTCCCGCCATCTGGGTTGTACACACTGGTAATTACCCCACCAAAACTCAGTTCTTTTGGCTCGACATATGCACTTTCATCAAATTCATCAGGCAAGGCATTTAGCCTTAATTCGTACCGACCATAATTAAAGTGGCCAACATCTTCACCTAGAATAATTTCAGTTGAGAGCACACCGGCAATGTACCTATAGACCTTTTTCTTTCCAAGGCCAGACTTCACCAGCCTGTCAAAGGCAGGGCCAACGGCAGGGGTTTCATCATTCGACTTTTGGTTGTCAATCACTTGGCAAAGAGTGTCAAAGTCGTATCCGCATTCTTCTATATCTTCTATACTTTTCATAACCTTTCCATTTCTTGCATAATTCGCTGCAACCAAGAGCGTCCGTCGCACCTCAGCTCCGTAGTTAACGATTGGAGTTTTTACATTGCACCTACATCAAAAATCGTAGAAAAACTCTAATTCACTCCGCCCCTTTTATCGGCCAAGAGTGAATTTTGTCTGGTTGAACGTGCTTGCGAATGATAAGCCATACTTATCACTCGGTACAACCCAGTCAGGGTTGGTCTCGGAGAGTAAAGAATCCCCGTCCTTTATGCCTCCTCTCTTCTTTTCATCTCCAAAGATAACCTTTTTTCGGCCGAGCGACTCGGTCATGTATGTAGTTGGCGAGTGGGGCTCAATTGTTGTCCTAAACATTGCCGCTGGGAGACCAGACTTTAGTGTTTTATGTAGTTCCCGTAATTCATTGATCTTTGCTTCTATAGAGCTGATTGTCTTCAGCTGATTCTGAAAGACGTATGGTTTTTCCTTGCCCATTTAATGCTCCTATGGAAATATCTTGTCTTTTTGAGGCATATCAAACTAATCGCCGAATTTTCGATAGCTGAAGCGTGTTATGCAATAAGCATTTAGAGTTAATTTTTAGTGGCCTAATTTACTTGACCACTACAGATATCAATGACACTGACCCCATCGATCGTTGTAGGGCTTGCGTTTGGTTGTCATGGAACACCTCTTTAAGACATTATTGTCTACTAATTGAAGTGTCCGTCAAATCAGGGTAGGTTTACTCCGACCCCTTTATCACTTATATGTAGTTGGGCAAATAAATCCTAAATATAACTACAGTAGAGTGTATCAAGGGTGGGCAAACAAAATATAATAAATGGTCCTGTATGTGCGAGAAAAATATTGGAGGGGGTGTTGAAATCTTTCATCCGGAATAGAAGGTTTAAGTATTTATCAGCTTTATTAATCGCGTTCTCTTTTGGTTGGTTTTTTTGTCTTTTTCTTTTGTATAAAGACTTGGCACCTAGAGATAACCTTGAATTCTCGCTGAGAGACTCGTATACAGCTGATGCATATGTACTTGCAATAATGTCTGCGGAAAAAAGCACAGGTATAACACTAAGGCAATTTCTTGATTGTGCATTGCAAGACAAACATGATCGATTAGCGAAAAAACTTAATAAGTTCAATGCTAGGGATTCAACCTTTAAATTGCCGAATAATAACGAAGAGTATCGTGCAATTCATTTGATGGTTGAATCAAAGTTGAATATTGAGTACTACTGGGATAAATACAATAAATTTGATTGTGATTCGATTGAATGGTGATCCGACAAAGATCAAGAACGATCAAGGAGTCAAGCTGGGGTAGGTTCACACTGACCCCATCGATTTGTTGTAATTTTGGCTTGTTCATTTTCTTTGTGTGGCCAAAGAAAACGAACCAAAAGAAATCCACCCCGACTGCGCTCGTTTCCATTCAAAGTGCCGAATTTTGGGGGTCGCGCCGACAGGCTCCTGCCTGAACGTCGCTCAATTGGGCGTCCTGCCCAATTGACCCCCAAATCCGACACTTTGAATGGTCGCTACGTAAGGGGCCCCAAGAGCGCCGCTTCGCAGATGGAGATTAGATGTGCGGAATTTCTTAAAGTGATGCCAAATATTGATCTTTTTCAAGCCTCGTCTGCTCGGATTTTTATTGTGGATGGTGTACTTATTCGTTTGCTGCCTTTCGGTTGGTTAATTGGTTCGTTTGGCGATAAGTAGCATTCTTGTTCCGCCTCTGAATCGTAGAAGAACTCTTTTCCATAAAAATCCTCGTATAGAACTCTAAGGTGAATATTTTCCAGAATTTCGTAGGCTTCACTCAATTCTATTGCTTTTCCATTTGCTCTATGAATTTTCAGTCCAATTATTTCTGTCATGGAGTTTTCTCTGATTACTGCTCCAGAGCATAGTCCAACCATTCCATGACCGTTGTAAGTAAATTTATTTTTTGGAAAGCAATTTTTAATAATATGATTAACTGAGTCTTCGAAATTTTTTAGGATAGGTAAGTTGCTCTGATAGAAGCAAAGTTTTTTTATTCGGGCTGGTCCAAGTCCAGAGTTGTATAGATTTAAACAAACTTCATTACTAATCGGGTCTGCGTAAACTTCAAGATTTAATAGAGGTAATACAGAAAGTCTATCATTTCGTCGAACATGTAGTAGTGATGCCCATGATCCAAGCAGTGCAATGATTGCGATGTAGGCTTCTGGCGACAATGTGTAAAGGAAGTTATTTATTGCAGTTAATCCATTAGTTAATTCATCTATCATTTTGAAGGCTCTTAGAATTTCGAATTCGTTATTTGACTACTTGCTAATTTTTAAGCTATTGCTCCAAGCGTTATATTTTTCTAAGACCAAGGTCTCTACATCGCTCCAGCTTTCAGCCCTTAAGCCGATTAAGTCTTTGTTCGTGGAGTTAGTGAAAATAATGACTTCGCTTCCTGCTTCTTGATACTCTAAAATATGCTTTTCAGAGTCCTCAATATAAATATTTGCCCCGACGTGTGTTTTGTGTTGCATAAAACATAAGTCCCAATAGGGTATTCCGTGTTTATCAAGCCAATCTATTGTTTGTGATGTAGCCTGCTTGTGAAAATATCGAATGTACAACCTGTGTGTAATGATTCGTATCCGAATACCTGCTTTGGATAGACGCCTTAAGGTTTGAGGGCAGCCGTTTATAGGCTTTAATTCTTTGAATAAGTCGCGTTGAGTTACGGCGAACTTATGGAAGTCTAGGTATCCCCCTGGGGTTTTATCTATCCCCCACTCAGGTAGTCCGTAACTAACTTCTTTAGTCAGTGTTTCTAAATCAACACCTAGCCATTCAGCAGCAAGTGGACGAATACCGTCATAGAAATCGGCGCAAACTCCATCTAAGTCCACACCGAAGATAAAATCTTGTTGATAGTTTTCTTCCATTTTGGCTCCTTGGCTAGATTCGTTTTATAGCCGCTTACTCGGCTGTGAACTGAAGTAAATTGAGTTAAGGGAAATGACCCTATGGCCATTTGAGCACTAATTCACTTGTTGTCTTTAGGTGGGTGAGGGTCGTTGCCATAACTATTACCTGCACGAATTTTCCCATTCCGGCCATGAACCTTAGTATCGGACTGTTGGTTTCGTGCAATGTCTTGGGCTGCCTCAATCGATTCTTTTTGCGTTTTAGTTACCTTGGTAGCTTTCGAGTTACCCGCACCTTTCACTGCCCAGCCATCGGGGTGTTTAACAACATGCTGGTTCTTTCCTTTTTTCATGCATGCCTCTTTTAGTTGGTTACCGCGTTTATCTACTAACAGTTGTTAAGAGTGTTGTTTTGCTTTTCTCCTCTTGCGCAGCGGTGAGCGGAAGCCGAATTAAGTAGGGCAAATGGCATGGATGGCGGGTCGCCGGCGACCTGCTTAATTTGGCTGGAGAGAACGAACCCGATAGGGCGCGTAGCCGGGGTACGTTTCTTTTGGTTCGTTTTCTTTTCGTATAAAAAGAAAATGAACAGCCCATTTCCATCTAGCGAACCCTAGCTTTGAGTGCTAAGGGTTTAGCTGCATCACTTAGCTTGTATTATAATAGTCTTAGGCTATTGAATCAATAGCCTAAGACTATTTGTGTGCTATACTTCATTTGCGCCCATTAGATGGGGGATTTTTAAACTTGAGATGAAGAGGTCACAATGGCTAAGACGACAGAAGGTAAGAAAAAGGTTCATGTACCTGCCCATACTAAGAAAGTCGGGAGTAAAAAAGTGAAGGTAAAGGAGCATTACCGTTCAACCAATAATTAGTTGCGATGCTCAGTCTTTAGCCTTGGTGAAGGCTGCTGTTAGAAAAAAGGCCGCGATAAACGCGGCCTCTGTTAACTCTTTACTGACACGCCTCACAATCCGGCTCATCAATCGAACACGCCTTCGGCACCGCCGCAGGCCCTGCCGCTTGCACCGGTGCATCCTGTGCCCCAGCAGACACCTTATTCAAGGTGCCCTGAGAAACCGTCGATTTCTCCGTGGTGGTAGCCGCTAAGGCGCGCAAGTAGTAGGTGGTTTTTAAACCGCGGAACCATGCCATGCGGTAGGTGAAGTCTAGCTTCTTACCGCTGGCGCCGGCGATGTAGAGGTTCAAGCTCTGGGCTTGGTCGATCCACTTTTGACGGCGGCTGGCGGCGTCTACTATCCAACGGGGTTCTACTTCGAAGGCGTTGGAGTAGAGCAGTTTTAAATCGTCGGGGATGCGATCGATTTGCTGCACTGAACCTTCGTAGTATTTCAGGTCGTTAACCATCACGCTGTCCCACAGGCCGCGATCTTTTAGATCGTGCACTAGGTAGGGGTTAACCACGGTGAATTCGCCCGATAGGTTAGATTTCACGTACAGGTTTTGGTAGGTGGGCTCGATGGACTGAGACACACCGGTGATGTTGGCGATGGTGGCGGTGGGGGCAATGGCCATAACGTTGGAGTTACGCATGCCGTCTTTTTGTACTTTCGCGCGCAGTGTTGCCCAATCTAGGGTTTGGCTGCGATCCACTTCGATGTATTTTTCACCGCGATTTTTCGCTAGCAGTTCAATGGAGTCGATTGGCAGTATGCCTTGATCCCAGAGTGAACCTTTGAAGCTGGAGTAGGCGCCGCGCTCGATGGCCAGCTCGCTTGAGGCTTCGATGGCGTAGTAGCTGATCGCTTCCATGGAGGTGTCGGCGAAGGCCACGGCTGCATCTGAACCGTAGGGAATGCGCTGCTCGTAGAGTGCATCTTGGAAACCCATCAAACCTAAACCAACCGGGCGATGGCGGGCGTTAGATTGCTTGGCGGTGTCGACGCTGTAGTAGTTGATGTCGATAACGTTATCGAGCATACGTACAGCGGTGCGCACGGTAGCGCGCAACTTCGCTTGGTCTAATTTGCCATCGACAATGTGTTGCTTGAGGTTCACTGAACCTAAGTTACACACGGCAATTTCTTCGTTGGCCTTGGTGTTCAAGGTAATTTCGGTACACAGGTTGGACGAGTGCACCACACCGGCGTGTTGCTGTGGGCTGCGCAAGTTACAGGCGTCTTTGAAAGTGATCCACGGGTGGCCGGTTTCAAATAGCATGCCTAACATTTTGCGCCACAGGTCAGCGGCTTTGATGGTTTTGAATAAACGCATCTTGCCTTCGGCGGCGAGTTGCTCGTATTGAACATAGCGCGCTTCGAAGGCGTTGCCGAACAGGTCGTGCAAGTCTGGCGTGTCGTTGGGCGAGAACAGGGTCCACTCTTTATCTTCGAACACGCGCTTCATGAACAAGTCTGGCACCCAGTTGGCGGTGTTCATGTCGTGGGTGCGGCGGCGATCGTCGCCGGTGTTCTTACGCATCTCTAGAAATTCTTCAATGTCCATGTGCCAAGTTTCAAGATAAGCACACACGGCGCCTTTGCGCTTGCCACCTTGGTTTACGGCCACGGCGGTGTCGTTGGCCACTTTCAAAAATGGCACCACGCCTTGGGATTTACCGTTGGTGCCTTTGATGTAGGCGCCGAGTGAGCGCACCGGGGTCCAGTCGTTACCTAAGCCGCCGGCAAACTTAGACAGCATGGCGTTGTCTTGAATGGCGCCGTAAATGCCGTGTAGGTCATCGGGAATGGTGGTCAGGTAGCAAGAGGACAACTGCGGGCGCAAGGTGCCGGCGTTGAACAGGGTAGGTGTCGAACTCATGTAGTCGAAGGACGACAGCAGGCGGTAGAACTCGATGGCGCGCTCGTTTTTGTTGTCTTCTTCAACCGCGAGGCCCATGGCAACGCGCATGTAAAAAATCTGCGGTAGCTCAAAGCGCACGTTGTTGGAGTGAATGAAGTAGCGGTCGTATAAGGTTTGCAGGCCTAAATAGGTGAACTGCAAGTCGCGCTCGGCGATTAAGGCTTTACCCAGTGCGTCGATATCAAAGCTTTCCAGAATCGGGTCGAGCAGTTCCAGCTCGATACCTTTCTTGATGTAAGCCGGTAACGCCGCGGCGTAGAGGTGCTCCATGTCGTGTTGGGTTGCCGAGGTAGCCACACCCAAAAAGGTGAGGGCTTCGGCGCGCAACTTGTCGCACAGCAAACGCGCGGTGGCGTAGGTGTAGTTGGGTTCTTTTTCCACCAGGGTGCGCGCGGTAATCACCAGCGAGGTGTTAACGTCGTCGAGTGATACGCCGTCGTACAGGTTGCGCATGGCTTCGTCGAGAATGGCTTTGTCGCTCACATCTTTAAGCCCAGCACAGGCTTCAGATACCACGGTGCGAATGCGGTTGAGATCCAGTGGCGCGCGCGAACCGTCGGCCTGAATCACATTGAATGCGGGGTATTGTGGGTCTACCGATGCTTCGGCGGCGGGCTTCTTGGCTGCGCGGGCGCGGGCGTGTTCTTCGCGGTAGAGCACGTAGTCGCGCGCTACTTTTTGTTCGCCGGTGCGCATCAATGCCAGTTCTACTTGGTCTTGAATTTCTTCGATGTGAATGGTGCCGCCCGAGGGCATACGGCGGGTGAACACGGCGGTGATCATCTGCGATAAACCTTTTACGGTTTCGCGAATGCGGCTAGAGGCGGCGGCGGTGCCACCTTCAACAGCCAAGAAGGCCTTGGTCACGGCCACTTCAATTTTTGAAGCGTCGAAAGGCACCACGGTGCCGTTGCGTTTTATCACGCGGATTTTACCCGGCGCGGTGGCGCTAACGGTGGACTGGTTGCCTGCGGGTGCTGTGGCCACGGCAGGCTTGGTGGTGCTGGTTTCAGTGTCGGTGTGCATGAACGTCTCCGCGTTTCTGTTTCCGGTTAAATGTGCCGGTTAAGCCGCTGAAACGGATTAACCTGTGCTGGTTTAGTTACATCGTATTGCTAACGCCGAGGTCGTTTGACGCTCGGCGCTTATGTTGTGTCTCATTGTGTTCGGCAATAGCAAACCAGCCGCGTTGACCACGGTGCAGTGGTGGGCTGAATTGTGCGAAGACTTACCGAAATTTAGGCGGCGCCACGTTTCTGGTGGGAGGGCTACTTTACCTAGCGGCGACGGGGTCGGCATCGCTAGGGCAAGGTACCTGCCTACATAGGTCAAACTGTTGACTGCTATGTGCCTATTTATGATCTCTATCCCATGTCCTTGTGTGCTTATGCTATTCCATCTGCCTGACAACTCTTTGTGCAACAGCCATGCTGGTTGTTTTACAGCAACGCTGGCGCCACAAAGCGACAATCGAGGGCCGTATAAACAGCCGATTCACTTACCCAAATAGAGGTAGGGCCGATTGATGATGTCAACCCTGTTCCGTTAGGGTGTTTTGACCATCAAACCCTATATGTTGGGGTTTGCCTGAGTTGGGCTACAAGATAATGCGGTTTACGGTGTAATGCAAGCTGCCTGTACGGTGGGTAGGCTGTGGATAAAGTGTGGGTAATTGGCAATGTCAGTAAACACTAATCAGCCAGTGCGGGCGCTGACAGACTTGGCTTGGGGAGGGCAGTGAAAACCGATGTTTATACTATTTTGTTCTAACTGCGACTGCGCTAACAGTTTTTGAGTTTGCCCGTTTTGCATCGTTGGGCATGGTTATATTTTGCTCGGCTCAGCGGTTTTGTAGGATGGATTGATTTACCAACGCGGGCGGTGTTTTGGTTACAATGCGCCGATCATTTTTGCGAGGTGTTTGCAATGAAAGCTAGGCAACAAGGTTTGGCCCGCGTGCTCAAAGCCACGCGCTATTCTTGGCAAGGGCTGAAGTCAACCTGGCAAACGGAGGCGGCGTTCCGCGAAGAGCTGCCGCTGGCCGTTGTTTTGATTGCGATTGCGTTATGGCTCGATGTGAGTACCGTCGAGACGGTGTTATTAATTTTGACGCCGATGTTGGTGCTTATTGTGGAGCTGATTAATAGCGGCATCGAGGCTGTTGTCGATCGCATTGGCCCTGAAATGCACGAGTTGTCTGGCAAAGCCAAAGACGTGGGATCGGCCGCGGTGTTTCTGATGTTGCTGGTGACGGCCTTAACCTGGGGCTTGATTGTGGGGGGGAGGTATTTGTAAGGGCAGCCTAGAGGACAAGGAGTTTACAGTTTACAGGAGGGGCAGGTGGGCTTTGCCCACCTAAAAGCAAGAGCCTAGGTTGTAGGATTTTGCTTGCCCTGTAAGCTGTAGGCTCTTTTTCCTGTTAACTTTTTTGTTGCGGCGTCAATAGAAATTCCATCAATGCTTTCTGCGCGTGCATGCGGTTTTCCGCTTGATCCCAGACTTTGCTGATGTTGTCGTCCTCGAGCAGAGCGGCGCTGACTTCCTCTTCCCGGTGTGCGGGCAGGCAGTGTAAGAAAATAGCGTTTTCAGCGGCCTTGGCCATGAGGGCGTGATCGACTTTAAAGTTGGCGAAGTCGCGCAGGCGCGTTTGCTGCTCTTCCTCTTGGCCCATGCTGGCCCAGACATCCGTGGTGACCAGGTCGCAACCGGCAATGGCTTGGGCCGGGTCGTGGAAAATGCGCACCAGATCTCCCGCGTCATCCACCATGCTTTGGCTGGGTTCGTAGCCGGGTGGGCAGGCGATGTGCAGGGTAAAACCGCATTTTACCGCCGCATTGATATAGGACTGGCACATATTGTTGCCGTCGCCAATCCAGGCCACGCGCTTGCCACTAATGGAGCCGCGGTGCTCGGTGAAGGTTTGAATATCGGCCAGCAACTGGCAGGGGTGCAGTAAGTCGGTGAGCGCGTTGATCACTGGCACGCTGGCGTATTGGGCGAAGCGCTCGATACTGGCGTGCTCAAAGGTGCGAATCATTACGATATCGACCATGCGGCTCAGCACCCGGGCGGTATCCTCGATCGGCTCGCCGCGGCCTAATTGGGTGTCTCTGGGCGAGAGGAAAATGGCACTGCCGCCCAGTTGCGCCATGCCGGCTTCGAAGGAAACGCGGGTGCGGGTGGAGGATTTTTCGAAAATCATACCGAGCACTTTGCCGACAAACGGGCGCTCTTCTAAACCTTGCTGGTGCAAGGCTTTGAGTTCAATGGCGCGTTCGATGATGTGGTTGAGTTCGTCGAGGCTGAGGTCGTCTAGGGATAAAAAATGTCTGGTACTCATGATCTTTAGGTTCAATAGGTTAGGGTACCGGCCCTTAGGCCGGTTTAAAATTTTGTATTAAGTCGATGACGCCGTCGCACAGGAGGGTGAAGTCTTCATCGTTAATATTGAGTGTGGGCAGCAAGCGCACGGTATTGCCGGCGGTGACGTTAATGAGCAGGCCTTTATCGCGACCGGCTTGCACCAGATCGCCACAGGGCGCGCTTAATTCGATACCCACCATCAGGCCAAGGCCGCGAATGTCTTTGACTAGCGGGTTGTCCGCTAGGCCTTCACCTAAGCGCTTGATCAGCTCGGCGCCACGGTTGGCGGCGAGCGTCATGCAGCCCTCGCTTTCCAAGGTGTTGACCACCGCGAGGCCGACCGCGCAAGCGAGTGGGTTGCCACCAAAGGTGGTGCCGTGGTTGCCGGCTTGAAAGACCTCGGCTGCCTCGCCGCGGGCGAGACAGGCGCCAATGGGAAAGCCATTGCCTAAGCCCTTCGCGGTGGTGACCACATCGGGCAGTAGGTTGTTGTGCTGGTAGGCGAAAAATTTGCCGGTGCGGCCGTTACCAGTTTGAATTTCGTCGAGCATTAACAGCCAGCCATTGGCATCGCACAGGGCGCGCAACTTATTGAGGTAGTCGCTCGCCGGTACGTGCACGCCGCCTTCGCCTTGCACCGGTTCTACTAAGACCGCGACGATTTGATCATTGCCACTCAGCGCTTCTACCGCGGCAACGTCGTCATAGGCGACGCGTACAAAACCGTCGACCAGCGGCGCGAAGCCCGCTTGTACTTTGCTGTTGCCGGTGGCCGATAGCGCGCCCATGGTGCGACCGTGGAAGCTGTGCTCCATGACAATGATGGTGGGGCAGTGTTTGCCCTTGTCGTTACCCCACTTGCGCGCCAGTTTGATGGCGGCTTCATTGGCTTCGGTGCCGGAGTTGGAAAAGAACACCTTGTCCATACCTGAGAGCGCGACAAGCTTTTCCGCCAGCGCTTCCTGCGGTGCGATGTTGTAAAGGTTGGAGATGTGCACCAAGGTTGAGCCCTGCTCGGTGAGTGCGTCGGTGACGGCTGGGTGGCAATGACCTAGGCCGCACACGGCAATGCCAGAAATGCCATCCAGATATGAATTACCTCGGTCATCCCATACGCGTGAACCTTGGCCCTTAACGATGGTTAATTTTCTCTCGCCGTAGTTGTTCATTAAAGCCTGGGTGGTCATGTGGGTCTCTTCCCTTTGGGTTAGCTAAATCGGCTGCCTAAGTAAAAAACCGCAGAATCTGCGGTTTGTGTGTATGTAAAGTGCAGATAATTCTATTGATCTATTGTCGCCTTGGCAATACAGGGGGCCGTTTATTTTTTAGCCACGGGCCGTGTTTACGCTTCACGATAACAGAGATGCGTAGTCAGACTCCAATTGTTGGAAATTTAGCGCGGCGATGAAGCGGCTAAAGGATAGCCAGGCCGCCAAGCCTTTGAGGTCGGCAAAGTGAGGCGGGACGAATTTGGGCGCCAGCACTATGCCTTCCTGCATCAGTTGCTCAATGGTGCTCAAGTCTTCTAATTGGATTTTGCCCACAAACAGCAGCGGCAGTTTCTCCAGTTTGCCTTGGGCCACAGCTAGGCGCATAAAGTTGAAGGTTTGCACAAAGCCTTTCATGTAGGAGATATCTTTAGTGAAGGGTTTGCCCGTTGGCGTGCTGCCGCGAAAGACGCGGCTGGCGATGACGTAGCTGTCGTCTTCGTTCAGCTCTTTCGAGCGCAGGTAATTAAACACGTCGATAAAGTTGGCGCCGTCTTCGGCCAGGGTGACGGCGCGCACTCTATTGATCAGCTTGTACAGCCGCGACGGCGTCGAGCGCAGGGTGATGATTTCGGTGAGTACCGCGAGACCTTCTTGGGTCACGGTGGCCGAGGGTTGGCCCTTGCCTAAAAAGGTGCAGTAGGGCTGCGCCATGCCGTTCAGGGTGGTGCCTAAATGTACCCAACCCTCGTGCGCTTCCAGTACGTCGATATCGTTGTTGTTGAGCAGGGCACCTTTGCGAATTTTGATGTAGTCGGTGCCGGCGGCGGCGTCGGCGGTGATGCCGTCGCTGATCATCACCCGGATTCCGTCGTTGGGAAACACGTGGGCCATGCGTTTATTCAGTTCTTGTACGGCGGCTTCGGCGTCGATGGTCTTGGCGTCTTCGTTCATGGAGCTGTGCTTGAGCAAGTTCACCAGCGTCTCTTCCATGTTGGTACCAAGCTCTGCCACCGTGGGGTCGCCGGCATGGAAGACATCGGAGGCCGAGCCATAGAGTTCTTGGGATAGGTCGCCAAATTCTTCGCCGCCGCGCGCTTCGAGCAGGCGCACCACCATTTGGTATTCGCGGCAGGCGCGCCGCATCATGCCGGTTACCGGGCTTAATTGGCCCAGTTGGCGATTGATGTCGCGCTCGATGTCGTGAAATTCTTTACGTTTAGTGTGTGGGTCAAAGCCGAGCGGGCAGTGCTCGGCGTAATAGGCAGCATCGACCTTGGGTAGGGTTTTGAATTTGCTCTTGAAGAATTCTTGCTTGATCTGGTGGTTCCACTTCACGGCATCGAGAATGCGGATCGGCTTTTGGGCTTCTACGATGCGGTCTGATAGAAGCTTAACAGCGGCAAGGTACTCGGGTGTAGCGGCCATGTGGGTGATCCTGCGCAATAAAAATTCAATGGGTGCGTACTTTATAGTAGCTTGTGGCGCGACAACAGGTTTGTGCCGCGCTATTCCCAGTATTACTTTTAGCCAGCGTTAGGGTAGAATGCCGGCAATACTTGAGTGCTATGGTCGGAATTGACCGTAGAGCAACATGACACAAAGGCCGGAGTACCCGATGGACACGATTGACACTATCAAGCAACAAATTGCTGAAAACACCGTAATCCTTTACATGAAGGGTTCACCTAATGCACCACAGTGTGGTTTTTCGCAGCGCACCTCGCAGGCGGTTATGGCGTGTGGCCAGCGTTTTGCCTATGTGGATATTCTGTCTAACCCAGACATTCGCGCCGAGCTGCCGAAGTACGCTAATTGGCCAACCTTCCCACAGTTGTGGGTGAAGGGC
Organism: Simiduia litorea; assembly: GCF_042853465.1. Classification (GTDB taxonomy): domain Bacteria; phylum Pseudomonadota; class Gammaproteobacteria; order Pseudomonadales; family Cellvibrionaceae; genus Simiduia; species Simiduia litorea. The sequence continues at coordinate 1,395,035 of NZ_AP031497.1, forward strand.
GAGTTGATTGGCGGCTGTGACATAGTCACTGATATGCACGCCAAGGGCGAGCTTAAAACTTTGCTCGATGAGGCCGCGGCAAGCGCTGAATAAGCCTAACCCGTGTTGAAAAAGCCCCTCATGGGGCTTTTTTTGGTTTTGGGTTTTAAATAACCAAGTGTTATATAAACAGCGGGAAATAATCTTAGACTTTATAATGGGCGTCTTTTATCTTGCCCCCTTAATCTCGATCTAGGTTTGGTGTTACGCCATTATGGGCAGTCTGCTCGATTATTCAGAATCACTTTCTCTACTGCTGGTGGCCGGCCTATTGGCGTGGATGTTATACGCCTTTATCAAAGAAAAATTCAGCCCCGATGTGGTGGTGGGTATCGCTGTTGCCATCTTGCTGGTATCGGGGATTTTAAGCAGCAAGGAAGTGTTGGGCGTACTCAGTAATAACGCGCCTGCCACCATCGCCTGTATGTTTATCCTGTCGGCAGCGCTTGAGCGCACCGGTTGTGTGGAGTGGTTGGCCTCGCGTATCAAGGCCTATTCCGGCCAGAGCCCGCGTCAGGCCCTGATTGTGATGATGCTGTCGGCCATGGTCATGTCGGCCTTTATCAATAACACGCCGGTGGTGGCCATCTTCACCCCCGTGGCCATCGCTTTGGCCTGTAGCCGCAATATCAAACCGTCAAAATTGCTGATCCCCTTGTCTTATGCCTCTATTTTGGGCGGCACCATGACCATGATCGGCACCTCGACCAATATTTTGGCCGACGGTGTGGCGCGCGATTTCGGTATGCAACCCTTCTCTATGTTTGAAATCACTCTGCTGGGCGTGGTGATGGCAAGTGTGGGCATGACCTTTATCGTGTTGTTTTCTCACCGTCTTCTGCCCGATCGCGAAACCATTTCTAATCAGTTGCAGGTGAGTGGCGACCGGACCTTTATGACCGATCTGATGGTGCCGCACAATTCGCCCATGATTGGCAGAACCATTGCAGAGGCCGATCTAAACGGTAACTCTGGCAATCAGGTGTTGCGTATTTTTCGCGGCGATGAAGAGCTCACCGAGCCGTCGCGGGAGACGCAGTTGCAGTCGGGCGATCGTTTGATTTTGCACACCAATATGCAAGATGTGGTGGAACTGCGCGAAAATGGCCTGCTGGAATTTACCAGCAATGGCGATGAAAAATTCGAAACCATTGCCACCCGCGACGTGATTTTGGTGGAGGCCATTGTCGGTCGTAACTCGCGCTACTGTGATAGACCGATGCGCGATTTGAACGTCACCGCACGTTACGGTATTCATGTGCTTGCAGTGCATCGCCAAGATGAAAATATTCAAACCAACTTGGATGATCTGCAATTGCAGTTCGGCGACGTGATGTTGGTCGAGGGCAGCGCCGGTCAAATCAAGAAGTTTTCCGACAACGGCGACATGATTTCCTTGAATGCCGTACAAGAGCGGGCCTATCGTCGCGACAAGGCACCTTTGGCGGTGTTGTCGGTACTCTTAGTGATGGTGTTGGCGGCACTTAATGTGATGCCGATTGAAGGCTTGGCCATCATTGCCGCAGCACTGGTGATTACCACCGGTTGTTTGGATGTGGACGACGCCTACAAATCCGTGGAGTGGCGCATTCTGATGATCATTCTCGGTATGTTGGCGTTTAGTATCGCCATGAGCAAGGTCGGTTTGGTGCAGTTGATTGTCGACCAGTTTTTGGTGTGGTCGCCGTACCTTGGCCCCTGGTTAATGTTGAGTTTGATGTACCTACTCACCTCCATCTTGACCGAAATTCTCAGTAACAACGCCGTGGCGGTATTGGTTGTGCCGGTCGCCATTGGTGTTGCTCAGCAGATGGGGGTGGACCCAAGACCGTTCGTGGTGGCGGTGATGTTTGGTGCCAGTGCCAGTTTTGCCACGCCCATTGGCTACCAAACCAATACCTTTGTTTACTCTGCCGGTGGCTACCGATTTAGTGACTTCCTGCGTTTGGGAGTGCCATTGAATATCATCATGTGGTTAGTGGGTACGGCCATTATCCCGCTTATTTGGGCTTTTTAGGCCATCTCTTTCCCTCGTTATTTTCCTATCGACTTTATCTGCGCTTAATCGCGCATCCTAACGACGTGCTTTTTGAGAAGTGAACTTGCGATAGATCAATTAAACGAAACCTTGTTGTGAATGCAGTTGATAGTGTTTCTCAAACGCATTAGAATTCGCGCCCATAAGATCTACGCGCTACATCACTTAAGCACCTCAAGGGACAAACCATGTTGAAGAAATCATTACTCGCGCTAGCCGTCAGCGGCTTAACGTTATCTGCTCAAGCGGCCACGCCAAGTACTGAGGAGCTCTTTGAGCTCGTTAAACAGCAGCAAGCGCAAATTGAAGCGCTGCAAAAGAAGCTGGAAGCCACCGATAAAAAAGTCGTGGTTACTGAGCAAGACTTGAACGTAAAAATTGAAGCCACGGCCGCCGCCGTCGAACAATCTGTTGCCAGCACCGGCGCGTCGAAAACCAGTATTGGTGGCTACGGTGAATTGCACCTCAATCGCTTGAACGGTGTCGATGGTACCGCCGATAAAAACGAGATTGATTTCCATCGCTTTGTATTGTTTTTCGGTCATCAGTTTAATAACAAAGTGCGCTTTTACTCTGAGTTTGAACTCGAGCACTCCTTAGCGGGTGATGGCAAGCCAGGGGAAGTTGAGCTGGAGCAGGCCTATGTCGAGTGGGATTACGCCAACAACCACAGCTTGCAGTCAGGTATTTTCTTAATGCCGGTGGGTATTCTGAATGAAACCCACGAGCCAGATACCTTTTACGGTGTTGAGCGCAACAACGTAGAAAAGAACATCATTCCAGCCACTTGGTGGGAAGGTGGTTTGAACTTTAAAGGTGAATTGGCCGAGGGTTGGAGCTATAACGCCGCCGCTCACTCGGGTCTGTATTTAGCCGATGGCAAATACAAAATTCGCGACGGTCGTCAGAAGGTTGCCGAAGCACCTGCCGACACCTTTGCTTATACCGGTCGTGTTAAGTACACAGCTGTGCCAGGTTTAGAGTTGGCTGCCACCTTACAGTTCCAAGACGATATGCTGCAGGGTGAAGATTACCTTGGCCAAGGTAAACTCGATGCCACCTTGCTAGAAGCTCATGCGGTTTATCAAACGGGCGGTTTTGCCCTGCGTGCCTTATATGCGCAGTGGGATTTGAACGATATGATCGAAGATACCAAGGCGGGTGCGAGCGAGCAAAATGGTTGGTACATCGAGCCCGCTTATCGCATTAATGAAAACTGGGGCACGTTCATTCGCTATAGCGTGTGGGATAACGAAGCTGCTGATAGTGTCGATTCTGAATACGGCGAGTGGTCGGTGGGTGTGAACTACTGGTTAGCACCAAACGCCGTGTTTAAGTTTGACCTGTTGAGCCAAGAAGTGCCTGACGGTAAAAGCAAGTACGAAGGCTTTAACCTAGGTGTTGGTTATTCTTTCTAATTTCCTCATGAAAACCGTCGGCGCTAAGGCGTCGACGGTTGCCTTCTTTAAGCCGATGACGCTGGTGTTTGTAGCGTTCATCGGCTTGCATTCTGCGCAGGCAATTGCCCAGCGCGGTGTATTTTTGAGCGTCGATGCATTCGTCGCGCAAAGTTTTATTGCACAACCCAGCGCGAAAACCTTGTGGTTAAACCCCGCACAAAAAGCAGCCGCTACTGATATTCTCAGTCGCAACCCTGGACTGCGCAGTCGTTATTACCGTTTAGGCGATAAAACTGCTTGGGTACTGGAAGAAATTGGCAAAGAACTACCCATTACGGTAGGCGTTGTTGTCGATCAGGGTCGAGTGCTAGACCTGCAGGTGTTGGAATACCGAGAGGTGCGCGGTGGCGAGGTACGCTACGAGAGTTTTACCCAGCAGTTTGTCGGTATTGGATTTGCGCCAGATTCGCGGAAGCTGGATAAACGCATCGATGGTATTAGCGGTGCGACATTATCCGTGCGTGCACTGAAAAAAATCGCTAGACTTGCGCTTTATTTTCACCAACAGGTGGTTGTGCCTCCGAACGAGGCAGCGCGCGCATTATGCTCAGAAAATATTGGCGACCCATCCTGTGGCGCTGGCACAAGCGGCTTGGCCTCACGTTAATTCTTTTGTTGCTCTGGTTGTCTGTAACCGGACTAATGCTTAACCACACCGATGATTTGGCACTGGCCGAGCGGCCCTTGGCCTATGGTGTGCTGTTACAGCTATACGGTATCTCCGAAACACCGGTTACTAGCTATCAGCTTCCCAATCAAGCCTTTCTATCCCAGGCCGGCGATCATCTCTATTTTCAAGGCCAGCGAGTCAGCCATTGCGGCACCGATCAATTTTCCATGGTTGCGGTTGACGAGGCTTTGTTTTTGGCGGCCTGCGGGCGTGAATTGTTGATGATCACCGACGCTGGCGAGTTAGTGGAGCGTATCGGTGCGAGTTATGACTTGCCGCAGCCGATTACCGCCTTAGGTTTGTGTGATGCCAAGCCGTGTTTGCAAAATGGCACAGCGGCTTTTTATATTGATGTCGATGGTTTGACGTGGCAGCCGGCGGCGAGTGATTTTACCGCCTCAGTGGCAGCGCCACTGCCAGAAAATATTCTGTCTGCGATTGAAGCGCAGTGGGTAAGCGCGGAGGTTAATTGGGAGCGCTTGATGTTGGATTTGCACGCCGGGCGCACCTTTGGTCTCGGGCCTTGGTTGATGGATGCTGTGGCGCTGTTAATTATTGTGCTCTCAATGACCGGCTTTGGCATCTGGTTAGCGGGCCGTAAACGTCGAAAGGATTAGTCGCGTTTGGCCAGTAGTTTTTCCACTCGCACGCCCAAGGTGATGCTGCCGTGCTTTAGCCCCTGGATATAGATCGGCCAAGACACGTGGACCACAAAGGCTTGGCTGGATGCATCGTAGGCAATCGTTTCAATAAAAAATTCACCTTCGGCTAAGCTTTGCGATTTTAGAAATTTATCTTCATCGCCCTGCCAATAGTCGGTTAACTTTTGGTTGCAGGCGAGGGTTTCCCCTTGGTCGCCCATGACAAAGACTTCGCTGATCACGTCTTGGTTAGCAGCGACAAAACTCTGAAGTTTTCTAGATAATGCCTGATCAATAAAGTCGATATTTGCTAAGGCTTCCCGCTGCCAAATCGCTTCTCGCTGGCTCAGTTGTTGTGCGTTTAATTGCGGTTGTTTTTGTGCTAACAGCGCATGAATATCGGGCAGCGGTAGGTGCTGGATATGGTCTCGGAGTTTGTGGGCTAGGGTGGTTTTTTCAGTCTCAGTTAATAGCGTGGTGCCGAGTGAGCACTGGCTGGCCCAAAAGTTGACCTCGTCGACCCAGCGCTGCTCTGGCGCCGGTGTTTCGGCCAGCGCTAAGTAAAGTGGGGTAAAGCGCACGAAGCGCTGTTGCCAATGGCTGCTGTCGACCTTTTCTGAGTTCATCCAATAGGCAGCGGACAGTTCATTAGAGACGAATCCACCGATTCGCCCCTGTTGTAATAGGCGAATTAATTGCGCCTCCTCTGTCACCAGTATCCGCGGTTTAATCCCTTGGCTGTTTAACCAGTGATGCTCGTTGCTATCGCGCACGGCGCCAATGTTGATCGATTTTTCGTAGTAGTTTTGCTGGTGGGTGTAATACCAAAACCAGCGTTCTACCATGAGCGGCACCGAAAGCCGGCCCGCGTCGGGGGCTTCGTAAACGGGGAATACACCGGTAATTGTCCCGGCCTTCAAGTTGTGTAAGCCGCGCGCCCAAGGCGTGATATTAAGCTGCCAATCTTGTTTCATGTGTTGGCTAATACAGCGCATGGCCTGAACGGTATGGCCGGCTAATTGCCCGTTGGTATCGAGAACTTGGTAGGGGGGCGTAAGTTAGTGTTGAAAATTAACGGCGACTGGCTGGTGCCGGCCGCCGATGAAGGAGAGATATTAAGCGCCAAAAACATGGAAAAAACGAAAAGAAAATAAGCGTTACGATTATCCATTTTGGCACTCGGTGGACTGGGCTATTTACGTTGTAAATAGCCTAGCATAACGGCGAGATTGGACGCACCTAAATGCTTGCTGCGCGCCGGCGACCAGCCTTCGAGTTCGTTGGGAGAATCGATGGTGTCTTTAAAAGGCATTTCCAAGGTCATGGCCAAACAGTTAAATGTGTGGGCAATAAAATTCGTGCAAATGGTGAGATTTGCCGTGCCTTTTGCGTCTACTTCATAGCCATTGGTAATTTGAAAGTCTGGGTTTGTTGCCATTAACTGGCGCTTGTAAAAATCTAAGTCAGCTTGCTTTTTGTCGTCCCACGCCGCTATGCCTTCGGCACCGGCAATGAAGTTGTAGGGCAGGGCTTCGTCGCCGTGCACGTCGAGGCAGAGGTCTACGCCTGTGCTGTGCATTTTGTTTAGCACACACAGCACTTCTGGACTTTTTTCTGCGCTGGGGTTTTGCCACTCGCGGTTTAAGTTGCTGCCCACGGCATTGGTGCGAAGATGGCCGCGACGGCTGCCATCTGGGTTCATATTCGGCACCACGAAAACGTTGGCGCGGTTGAGAAACTCGCGCGCCACTGGGTCGTTGTCATCTAATAGGCGCTCGAGAAAACCTTCAATGCACCACTCGGCCATGCTCTCGCCTGGATGCTGGCGGCCGATTACCCAAACGTTTTTCTTATGCGCCGCTTGATCGCCCACAATAAGCAAGTCCATATCCTGACCGTCGAGGGTTGAACCTAAACGCTCGTAGGTCACTCGCGTATCGGTACTGGCCCAGCCAATTAAATCGGCGTGCCGCTCCATGGAATAAGGTGCGAAATAGGCAAAGTAGATGCTGTTGGTGACTGGGGTGTGTTCGATGCACAGGGTTTTGCCGTCGAAGGAGGTGTCGACGCGAAACCAGTTGTCGCGATCGTAAGAGGCCACCGCTTGGTAGTCTTTAAAACCGCCAACGTAGGCGGCCGTGCCGGCATTGGTAATGTTGAGCTTACACGCCTGACCTTCGGCACCGGTGAGGCGAAAATAAAACCATTGATAAAAATCTGACTGGTTATCTTTGCGAATAGCCAATTGAATGTTATTGGCCTCGGCGCATTGAATCACTTCAATGTTGCCGGCGTCGAAATTACTGCTAATGTGCATAAACTTTCCTGCTATTAAGTCTGAATGTATTAATTTAAAACGCGGTAACCGCGCCCGCGTAAACAATTTTTGACCACTTGCGCCTGCTCGCGCTCGCCACTGGCAGCGCCTTTAGCAGCGCCACCAACGGCTCCGGCACCGGCGCCACGGCTAGCGCCGCGACTGCCATTAAACACGGCGCCGATGGCGCCACCCACGACAGCACCGGCGGCTGCGCCACCGGCAACTTTTCCAGCTTTATCAACCTCGGCGGCGTAGGTTTGGCATTCTTGTAAATCCTGTTGGTAGACGGCTAGATCCACGCCCTTTTTATCAATAATGGGTTTTTTACTGGCGCAACCGGCTAGGCAGAGCAGCGTGATTAAGGCCGTAAGTAGTTTCATGGTTTGATCCTTTCTGCAGCGTCGGTCTCGCTATTTTTCGGCGCTGCTGTTTGCACTAAGCGGCACCGCGGCAAGGCCGGCAATTAGACAATCCCAAAACCCGGCAACCGAGGCGATATGCACCTTTTCATCCGGTGAATGGGCGCCATCTATGGTTGGGCCAAAGGAAATCATGTCCCATTCTGGGTAAATTGCGCCTAACAGTCCACACTCGAGGCCTGCATGAATCACCTTTATTGCTGGGTCTTTGTGGTATTTATTGCGGTACACATCGCGCATAACGGCCAATAAAGGCGATGCCATATTGGGTGTCCAGCCTGGATAGGCGCCTTTGGTCATACTATCGGCGCCAATCATTTGAAAGTGGCGACAGAGGTTGGCAGCTAAGTCATCGCGTGCCGTGTCTAACAGGCTGCGCACGAGGCAGCAAATGTCTACGCGATCGCCCTCGAAGCTGACCCGCGCTAGGTTATTCGATGTTTCCACGACGCCTGGCAAGGAATCGCTCATGCGCAAGGGATAGCTTGGGCAGGTTAATAGGGCTGAGCAGAGTAAGCGGGACTGGACGCTGGTCATCGCTCGCTCAGGTTGAGAGGTTTCCGACAAGCTTAACGCGAGGCGTGGTTCTACGTGTTGGTAGCGTTGCTGCATGTCGGCGCTGAATTTGCGAAAGGCCGCTTTAACGGCATCGAGTAAATGCTTGGGCACCAAGAAGCAGAGCGCCGCTTCGCGCGGTATGGCATTGCGTAGGCTGCCGCCATTGAAGCTGGCTATTTGTACCGGTAGTGCATCGGACAGTCGAGCGATAAACAAGGCTGCCAGTTGGTTGGCATTGCCTCGCCCAAGATGGATGTCCAGCCCAGAATGGCCGCCCGCTAGGCCTCGAACGTCTAGCGTTAATGCGGCTTGAGAGGCCTCTGTTGCCTGCCATTCAATGGTTAGACTGGCGTTGACATCGATACCACCGGCGCAGCCCACATACAGCTCGCCCTCCGCTTCGGTATCTAAGTTAAACAGCAGTGAGCCTTGTAGGAGATTTGGGCTCAAACCTTTGGCGCCGGTCATACCGGCTTCCTCATCGATAGTGAACAGTGCTTCCAGTGGGCCATGGGCTATGTCTTGGCTTTCCAGCACCGCCAAAATTGCCGCCACACCGATGCCGTTATCGGCGCCCAAGGTGGTGCCGTTTGCGCTTATCCACTCGCCAGTAGCGACCGGTGTAATGGGGTCGCGGGTGAAATCGTGGCGTGTGTCGTTATTCTTTTGTGCCACCATATCTAAATGGCTTTGCAGCACTACCCCTTGGCGATTTTCCATGCCTGGGCTTGCCGCTTTGCGAATGATGACATTGCCCACCTGATCAAGCTGCGCCGATAGCTGGTGGATTTTGGCAAAGTGCAGAATCTTGTCGACCACGGCTTGCTCTTGTTTTGAAGGCCTAGGCGTGTCGCACAGCATCTGAAAGTGACGCCAGAGCGTGGCCGGCTGTAATTGGGCGAGCGGCGAGGCGGTGGACATAGCGTATATTCCCTAGTGAACTGGCTACAAATTGGCCAGCGTTAAAAAGCTGGGCAAAGTGACCAGACGAATAGCAGAATAAAGTCCCCACATGAGCGGCTGTCAGTCTAGCGCTGGCCAAAAATTGAGCAAACTTACCCTAATGATATTGGCTTATTTACCGAAGAGCAGGAAATAGATTCAGGGTACAATGAGATTTGACTAAACTGAGCCAACACGGCATAAATATCCCTCGGCACCTCTCGATGGTGCGAGTGCTCATAATCAGAACTATAAGGCCTCATGGAAATACCCGGTTACAAAATTATCGATACCCTTGGCCGGGGCGGCATGGCTACCGTGTACCTCGCTATTCAACAAAGTTTTGAGCGCGAAGTTGCACTCAAAGTGTTGTCGCCTGAGCTACTGCGCGACCCCGCATTTGGCGAGCGCTTTTTACGCGAAGCAAAAATTGTTTCGCGCCTAGTTCACCCCAATATTGTTACGGTTTACGACGTCGGCGAGCACGATGGCAGCCACTACCTGTCTATGGAGTATGTGCCTGGGCAGGATCTTAAACACAAAAGAACCAAGCTAAGCCGCGCCGATGGCTTGCGCGTGGTGAAAGATATTGCTCGCGCCTTGGATTACGCCGCGCGTAAAGGCTATGTACACCGCGACGTTAAACCCGAAAATATTATGCTGCACGATGAAGATGGTCGCGCCGTGCTCATGGATTTCGGCATCGCGCGCATGGCCGGTATAGAAACGGGTATGACCCAAACCGGCACTGCCATTGGCACGCCCCACTATATGAGCCCGGAGCAGGCCAAGGGGAAAACCGTCGATGCCCGCTCCGATCTTTACAGTCTCGGTGTGGTTTTGTTTTTGATGGTTACCGGTCGGGTGCCTTTTGATGCCGATTCTGCGGTGGCAGTGGGCATTAAACATGTGTCTGAGCCGGTGCCAAAGCTGCAGGCCGCCTTCGGTGTGTTTCAGCCTATCATCGATAAAGTCTTAGCTAAAAACCCGGACAAGCGCTACCAATCTGGCTCTGAATTAGTGGCAGATTTGGAGCAGATTGACGACGAGCAATTGCGCCGCGTCGATGAGCTTATTGAGCTGGCGGCGAAGCGCGTTGAAACCGCCGATCAAAATGCGCCCACGGTTATCAGTAGTGCTATCGATACGCAACTCATCCGCGATATGGGTGAGTTTGACGACGACCAAGACGAGCCGTTAGTTTCTACCCAGCGCTGGCCTCAGTCTGGCCAGTCGACGCCGATTCAATCGGTACCACGTAGAACCAGTAACCCTTTTGGCACCAGCCGCTGGCTGCGCAACAGTATTTGGCTGATGGTGTTAGCGGTATTATTTCTATTTGGGTTTCGACAATTGTTGCCAACGCCGTGGGCAGAGGCGATTACCCATTGGCATCACAGTGCCTTGGATTGGTCAAAACAACAGGGAGTCTCCCTCTCTGCAGAGCAATGGCAAACCCTGTACGACCTTGGCAATGCGCATCAAACTTCTGCTGCAAACGGTGCGGTTGTCCTTCCTCCTAGCGCTGCGCCTGAGGTTTTAAGCCCGAGCGCCTCGGTGCCTGAATTACCGCGCTCGGCGCCTAGCGTTAATACGTCGGTTGTACCTAAGACGGGGCATGCCGATCGCGTATTGGCTGATACCCAACCAGTATTGCGCGACAACGGCGAGTTAGCTAAACGCTCGACACCCGTGCCGCAGGTCACGGTCGAACCCAAGAGCGCGGAGAGCGATAGCGTCAGCGCCGATCCCTTCGCGCAAGCCGATATATTATTGGCCGGACTCGAATCGGATTTGAGTCAGGCTCAGGCGCTGGCCGATATCTACCAAGCAGAGTTGTTGAATCCAGATAACCGCGTGAGAGCGCAGCAAGGCTTGGAACAAGTGCGTGGCTTTTATCGCGATCAGTTGCAAGCGGCATTTGAGGCAAAAAACCTGGTGCGCATGCGCGAGTTGTTGGATTCCGCCGCGGCCAGTTTTCCGGCCTTAGCACAAGAGGCGGGGTTGCGAAAATTCGAACGTCGCCTAGCCGATGCTGAGGAAATGTCAGCGCTGCTCGCGGTGGCCCAGCAGCAGTTGGCCCGCGACGCTTTATCGTCGCCCAGTGGCGATAATGCCGTTGAGAGTTTTAATAGTGTGTTGCAGCGCGAGCCAAACAATCGCGATGCTAAGGCGGGTCTAGAGGCCGTGGCTGATCGCTACGCGCAATTGGCGGCGAGCAAATTAAAGGCCTCTGACTGGTTGTCTGCTAAGGGCATGGTCCGTCGTGGTTTAGCGGTGAGTCCAAGCCACGCAGGCCTGCTCGCTCAGCAGAAGCAAGTGGCGCGCCTGGAGGCTGAGTTAAAAGACCGGCAAGCGCGCATCGATGCGTTGTTAACCCAAGCGAAACGTCAGTCGACGGCGGGTAATGTCTACGGACGCGATGGATCTGTGACCCAGTACCAAGCGGTATTGGCCTTAGATAAGGATAATCGTTTAGCGCGCGAGGGGATAGATAAGAGCAGCCAAACCACCGCTGATCAAGTGCGCAGCTTGGTGAGTCAAAGGCAGTTTGATCGCGCCGCTCAGGAATTAAACGCGGCCTTGTCGTTGCTGCCTGAGCAAGAAAATTTACGTGCCGCCCAACAGGTTTTAACTAGCGCCGTCGATGCCGCGGCTCCGCGCGTGGATGCATTGCGTGTGGGTAATAGCGACACCCTTATTTTTAATCCTACTCAGCCGTTAGTGCAGGGCGTCGATAGAACAATTTATATCGGCATGCAATTTCGCAACTTTGACCAAACGGCGGTGCTACAAGCTATTTTGTTTGACGGTTCGCGCAGTATGCAAATTGCTCAGGTGCCGGTGGTGGTGAGCGGGAAGCTGGGCGAAAAAGTGTTCCGCATTGATAGGCCCGTTGAAGGTTTTTCGACGGGTGGTTATATCATCGATCTGATGCTCGAAGGCCAGTTGTTGTTGAGCCAACGTTTTCAAGTAGTGTCCCAATAGCCTATGGCCTTGGGCCAGAATTTTACGGAGTCGACTATGTACGTACACGGTAAATTCATTGGTTTAATGTGTGTCGCCCTGTGGCTGACAGCTTGCCAAACGCCACAAAGTATTCAGCAGTTGCAGCAGCAAAATCAGCAGCTAAGCGTGGAATTAAAAGCCGCTCAGCAATCGATCAGCGAGCTGTCACAGAGCGAGGCGCAACTACAGTCTGAGGTGGCTGAGCTGCACCGCGTGATGGGGGTGCTGGGCACTGAAAAAAGTTCGCGAGTGCAGGAGTCTTCGCAGCTGCGTGGGTTGATGCGCAATTTCGCGCAAGATCAAATTGACTTGTTAAAAGAGTTGTTGGTGAAAGGCGACCTGTTGGATTATGTAGGTGGCGAGCAGGTGGCTCGGCAGCAAACCGCTGACACCCAAGGCGAGAAAAATTTATTGTTAGTGGATGTGCAAAACGCTATTCCGACCGAGGGTATTTTGACCGGTGTTGGCGCTTATTTTACCATGCCGGGTAATTTTAAGGTGAAGGTACTCAGGCCCATTGACGGCAACCTTGTGGTGGTGTGGGAAAGTAAATTATTGGCGGTGGTTGCTGCGGGTAAGCAACGCATTAATTTTCCTGTTAGCGTCGGGGTGGAGCAGGGCGACCTTTTGGGCTACTACTTTCCCGATCAGGTGATCGCCCACGTCGATATGGGCACCGGTGACAGTCGCACCTATAGCGGCGATCTTGCCCTAGGTAAAACATTGGCGCTGCGCTCGCTAGATAATGCCAAGCAAAAGCGCGCCTATTCTCTCGGGGTCTACGGATTACTGAAATAGCCAAAAGGCCGCTGGGTGAATATATACCGAGCGGCTTTGTGAAACCTATTGCCTGCGTTAGAAGGCGTCACATAGTTGAAAATCTTCGCGGCTCGGCTGCACCGCAAAGTTGAAAATTTTTCCGTAAAAATTTAATTCCAGCTCTAGCTGATCCTCAATAGATTTTGCCTCCCTAAAGCCATGGCCTTCGTTGTCAAAGCTCACATAGGCGGTGCTAATTTTTTGTCGGCGCAAGGCGGCAACCATCATTTCCGCCTGATTCGGGGGCACCACTTTATCTTTTAAACCCTGGAAAAAAATCACCGGGCAGGTGAGCTTTTCCACGTGGTGGATGGGCGATCGCTCTCGGTAGATGTGCTCGCCACTCGGCCAGGGTGCGACCAGTGAATCTAAATAACGGGCTTCAAATTTATGGGTGTCTGTGGCTAGCGCGCTAAGGTCGCCGATGCCATAGAGGCTTGTGCCGGCGCAAAACGTATCGCGGAATGCGAGCGCCGCTAGTACCGTGTAGCCGCCGGCACTGCTGCCTTTAATAATCAGCCGTTTGGCATCGGCCAGCCCCTGTGCTACTAAATATTGCGCTCCCGCGCACACGTCATCCACATCGAATAGGCCCCACTGGCCCTTTAATCGATTGCGATACCATGTGCCATAGCCGGTGCTACCGCGGTAGTTAACGTCTAATACGGCGAAGCCGCGGCTGGTCCAATACTGTATTTTAAAATTTAATGCCGTTTCTGTGGCGCCTGTCGGGCCGCCATGTGAAAGTACAATGAGCGGCGGCTTTTCTTCCGCTGGCGCTTGGTAGTTGGGGTTTGTGGGCGGGTAATAAAAACCGTGCGCGCGGTCTTCATGCGTGGTGGGAAAACTAATCGCCTGTGCGCAGGCGATGTTATCCGCCGCTAGCGTGCTGACAATGGATTGCTTTAAGCATTGCCACTGCTGATTCTGCCACTGCCAGACACCTTGCGCCTGGTCGCTCGATGCTCCGAGCAATACTGCTCTTGGCTCGCCGTGATTGCTGGCACAACTGATGGCGGAAATATCGCAGAAGTCATTGTCGATATTGTTGAGTGCCGGTTGTTGGCAGGTAAAGTCGATGCTGGCGAGTTGCCACTGACCTTGGCTTGTGTAGGTGACAAACAGCGTTTTGTGGTCGAGAAAATCGTAACACGACATGCCAAACACCCACTGCGGGGTGGCGAACTCCGCTTCGAGTGGTAAAACGGCCTTCAGTGCCTCGGTATTAGTCATTGCGTCGGCGCAGTTCAAGGTGTCGATAGCCACGCGATAGATGTTCCACCAGCCAGATTGGTCGTTGACTAAAAAGAGTTCCTGTTGCGGTGACCAGCGCGGTTGGAAACTAGAACTTTGTGCGGGGCTGATGATTTTTCCTTGCGCTATATCACCCTGGTGATCGAGTGTAGCGAGCCAACATTGGTTGTAATCCCACGGCATATTTGGGTGATTCCAACTTAACCAAGCGAGTTGTTTACCGTCGTGACTGAGTGCGGGGCTGGCGTAAAAACTATCGCCTTCGGCAAGTGTCACTAGTTGCCCGGTTACAAGGTCTATGCTGACTAAGCTGTGAATAGATTCTTGCGCCGCATGCGGAAAGTCTTCGCGAATGGCGATGAGCCGATGGCGTTGTGTGTCAAACACTAAATCTGCATAGCGACTGCTGGGTGTGTGGGTTATTTTTTTGATGTTGCTTAGTTGTTGCTGGTCTTGTGAATAGATTTGTTGATCGCTGGCGTCAACATAAAAAATAGTGGTGTCGCTGAGGCAAAAATCACCGCCACCGTACTCATTGACTCTCGAGCGAACACTCACCTGCCGAGGTGTTATATCTACCGGTGTTTGCCCTTTACTGTGTCGTACGATTACGCTTCGCCCCTGTTCTTCTGGGCGCGACTCAAGCCAAAAGGTATTGTTGCCAAGACACAGGGGGCGGCTTAATTTTACGCTCTTGCGTGTTAGAATCTGCGCATCTATCGGCGAAGGCCAGGTGCCGTAAGGCGCTGTGTGTTTGGCTGTCATGGCTGAGTTTCCTGATGAAAGGGGCGCAAGCGCAAACAGGCCTGCGACTGGCAATGTAAAGGTTGGTTATGATGGTACCGCATTCTCCGCTAAGTCTCGGTGCGCTGGAAAAATATTCTACAAAATTACTCTGGCTGGTGCTCTTACTGGCAGCGTTTTTACGTTTTTGGCATTTGGGTATAATTGATCACGCCTATTTTGACGAGGTAAATATCCCGCAGTTTGGTTATGCCATGCTCAATGGCTTACGGGAAACGCCTTTCATCACGGTGCACCCGCCCTTGCCACATTACTTATTCGCCGGCGCTATTGCACTTTATTACCAATTGCCTTGGGTTGATGGCCATGCCAGTGTCGCTTGGTCTGCTATAGATCCGCTCAGTTATCGCTGGCTGACGGCGCTATTGGGGGTTAGTTGTTGTTGGTTTTCTGCGGCTATCGTCAAGCGGTTAACGGGCAGTGGGTTGATGGCTGTGTTGGCCGCGTTCTTTGTCGCTACCGATGCCGTGCTGGTGGTGGATGCCCGTGCGGCGTTGAATAACATCATTATGTTGGCGTTTGGCCTGGCCTCAATTTGGGCCTTTGTTAAGGCCAATGATAATGATTCTGGCGCCTATCAGTGGCGTTGGCTCGTTTTTTCTGGCGCCTTAATAGGCTCGACGGTGGCGATAAAGTGGAATGGTTTAGCTTTTTGGCTGGTGCCGCTCGCGCTGGTGTTCGTGCATGTGTTGCGATTTGGTGTAGATCAGCTTCGGCCGGTAGTGGGCGTACAGGGTTTGCGTTATAGCGGTCCTAGTGCCATGCAAGTTGTGGTGTTTCTAGTATTCGTGCCTAGCTTGGTGTATTGGCTCTGGTGGCAGCCTTATTTATGGTTGGAAGGGCACTGGGATTTTCTAGAAATTCATCAGCGTATGCGCGCGTTTCACACGTTGGAAGTGGGTGCTGATGACCATCCTTACTGTTCAGCTTGGTACCAATGGCCTTATCAAGGCCGGCCGATGAGTTATTTGTTTGCGCCCATTGCGGGCACGCAAGATGTGTCGGTTATTCACTTGCTGGGCAACCCCGTTTTATACATTTCAAGTTTCTTAGCGGTATTGCTGGCCACGGGTATTTGGCTGCGCCAGTGTTGTCAGTGGTTGGTATCCGGTGTTTTAGCGCCATCTTTTTGGTTTTTGTCGTTAACCTGTTTGGGTTTTTGGGCAAATTTTTTGCCTTGGGTGTTGGTGCGACGCTGTTTGTTTTCCTACCACTATGAACCTGCCAGTGTGTTTGCGTTTATTGCCTTGGCGTGGAGTTTTCTCAGTGTCGGCAGGTTAACGCTAACCTCTAAATTGACCCGCCATGCAATGACGGCTGTGTCACTGCTGCTGTTATTGATGATTGTCATAGCTTGGCTTTATTGGTTGCCTCTGGCCTTAGGTTTACCCATCAGTTTGGATGGCTTTTACCAGCGTATGTGGTTTAGTCGTTGGATTTAGTCAGTGCAAGGTCATTGAATTATCAATTATCAGTGCGCAGGCCTAGTAATTGTGACGATCACACCGTGGCCGCTGCGCGAAGGACTGTGTCCATTAGGTACTGTCGTGCACCTGTGGCTCTGGGCAGATTTTTTGATGAGCACTGTTTGTCAGAAATGCTCGACATTAGCGTTGAATGCTCAGGGTTGGTGTTTAAAAAGTAAAGTGACGCTATAGTCTTTGTTGTGTCTGCTCCGGTGAAAAGGTGCGCGCCCTAAGATAATTACAGATAATTACCTACAAGGATGGCTTGATATGTCCTCTCAGTCGCAGGATTTTCGCAAAATGTTTTCTTACCTCAAGCGCGCCTTATTGGCATTTGTCGCGCTAGTCATCCTTTGGGCGGCGATCGGTGCGGGTAATCGCGCTTATCATTATTGGGACAATCAAGCCAATGCCGGCGCACTTCTGGTTGAGCAAGATCGATTTGGCGATGAGGCGAAAACCATTGCCTACTTGGAGCAGGGCTGGGGCAATCGCGAACGCCTGTGGTTTTATAATACTTCGCAGGGTTCGAATCTCCTGCCCATGAGCTTTGCGTTGAATGTAAAGCATGCCGATGATCAGCAACCCTTTTTCTCGCCGGCGCATATACTGCGTTATCGCTATTTACCGCAGCAGGTGTCAAGTTCTAATCCCTATGGTTTACCCGTGGGTATGACGCTGGATAACTATAAAGGCAAGCCTTATTTTGGTTTTACCTGCGCAGCTTGCCATACCACGCAAATTAATTATCGCGGCCAAGGTATTCGGATTGACGGCGGGCCGGCTATGGCTGATATGGAAAACTTTATGCTGGACTTGGGGCGGTCCTTAGAAGCAACCTTGGCAAATGCAGAGTTACTCGCAGAATTCACCTCCAATGTACTTGAACAGGGTGATTACGATTCTGCCGACGCGGTAAAACACGAGCTAGAAATTTTTACTCAGCGTATTGGCACCTATAACTTGGTGAACAAGCCGCGCGATACGGGACGGGCGTTAACGCACTATGGTTTTGCTCGCTTGGATGCCTTTGGTCGTATCTATAACCGCGTACTCGAACATCTGATCACCAAATCACAACTCGAACCTCTGCTCAAGCAGCACCTACCTGCGGCTGATGCAGCAGAGCTTATTGCCGCTATGGCACCTATGCCCGAATTGCTTCGCAATCAAGATCGCGATTTATTAATTGCTCAGTTAAATAAACGTGTGAGTTTGAAAGCGCGTTTAAATTTGCTAAACGATTTATTTAACCCGGCTGATGCGCCAGTGAGCTATCCCTTCTTGTGGGATATTCCTCATCACGATTACGTACAGTGGAATGGCATTGTGCAGAATGCCAGCATTGGCCCTTTGGGGCGCAACGCCGGTCAAGTTATTGGTGTGTTTGGCACATTGGACTTTGAGCATAATTCTGGCATTAATCCAATGGCCTTGATTAACAAGCAATCGTTTTCCAAGGGCCATATTGAATTCACTTCCTCCTTAGATATTCGCAATCTGCGCTTGGTAGAAAAACAGTTAAAGTCGTTAACCTCGCCGCAATGGCCAGAGCAATATCTGGGTGACATTAATCGTGAGATGGCGGCCAAAGGGCGTAAACATTTCGTTGCCTACTGCGCCGCCTGCCATGACGATATCGTCAGGGACGACCCAAAGCGTCGGGTGATCGCAAAGCTATCTCATTACGATAAGGTGGGCACCGATAACAAAATGGCCGCCAACAGTGTCGAGTTTTCTGGCGGTAGTGGCATTATCGAGGGACGCTATGTGGATACTGAGGTGGGCGAATTATATCTCGAGCCCCGTGCGCCTATCGCGGGTTTGCTCAGTTACACCACGCGCAATGTCATTTTGGAGCGAGACCCAGATAAAACGTGGGTTGAGTGGTTGGCTGAGCGGGCGTTTGATTTTTTATTGACGATTAATGAAAACGAAGTGAAGCCGAGCATAAAGCGCGGCGATTACTCACCCAATACAACCGCTATGCCTTATGATTCTCTGCGCGCCTATAAAGCGCGTCCGCTGAACGGTATTTGGGCTACCGCCCCTTATCTGCACAACGGTTCAGTGCCGACGCTGTACGATTTATTACTGCCGGCTTGCGACGCGGCTGATTTCGTTGAGGACGAGTGCCGACCGAATGACTTTAGGGTGGGCTCGAGGGAGTTTGACCCGCAGAAAGTGGGCTTTCGATCACAGGGTTACGCTGGCTTCGCGTTCGATACCGCCATTTATGGCAACCACAATAGTGGACATGAGTATGCCGCCGGTAAAACCGCACAGCCAAATGGGAAAATTCTGCCAGCCTTGGATCATACCGGGCGAATGGAATTGTTGGAGTATTTGAAAACCTTGTAAAACCTGGTGCTGAAATAATTTGCTAGTAGGTGTTTCAGTTTTTGCTTTGGCAATTCCAGACGCAGGGTGAGGCTAAGCTGGGACACCAATAGCGGCAGACGTTGGGAAAAGATGCGGGTTTGGGCTGGCTGGGTTGAGCTGTGAGTTGAGCGGCCATCGAGCAAGGGCGCTTCAATGGCAGTCGTTTTCTCGCTCGGTGAGACGGTGAGTCAACCAAAGCCTGTGAGCAATTTTTTTAAGGCCGCCTTAGTGTGACTTGTCGATCTCTCTACTCTCTTCGGTCTATATTGGTTTCAGGTGTCGGTTTCGGGTGTGGGTTCACGGTTGGCCTTAATTGACACAAGTTGGCAACCCGTTTGGCTCGAGATTGATGTAGGTTGGCCTAGGAACATTGCGTAATATGCATGACCAAGGCCAACTTCATTGCATCGTTAGATAAGCCCAATGCTGGCCAGTGAGGGCGTGAATTCGTTATTCTGCAGGCCTTGTGATTGTCGTACACCAATATGCCCTTATCCGTTGAAACGCTTTTAAAACACTTACCCCAGCAGCAACCGCTGTGGCTGGCTCTGTCTGGTGGCTTAGATTCTATGGTGCTACTGCACCTGTTGAGCCAGAGCGGCCTGAACGTTAAAGCGATTCATGTTAATCATCAGTTGTCGGTTTATGCGCGCCAATGGCAAGACCACTGCCAGTTAGCCTGCGATAAATTGGCCGTTGAGCTGGTGGTCAAAGTGGTTGATGTGATGCCTGAGGGACGCGGTTTGGAAGATGCTGCCCGACAGGCGCGCTTTGCCGCATTCAGTCAATGCCTAGCGCCTGATAGCGTGTTATTGACGGCCCATCACCGAGACGATCAAGCTGAAACCTTGCTACTACGGCTCCTGCGTGGCGCTGGGGTGCATGGTTTGCGGGGTATGTTGCCGGTGTCGCCGCTGTTGATCGAGGGGCGTGTCAGGGGGCAAATTATTCGACCTTTACTCGGCTGCTCTCGTGCTGAATTGGCGTTATATGCCCGCCAGCACCAACTTGACTGGGTCACCGACGATTCGAATGCAGATACCTCGCTGGATCGAAATTTTTTGCGCCACAAGGTGCTACCCACTATGGCGCAGCGCTGGCATGGCTTTACCCAGCGCTGGAGTGCGACAGCTAGCCATTTGGCCGAGGCGGCAGAGCTGTTGGATGAGTTGGCGGCACAAGATCTTAATACTTTGCCGCAGGCGGCCGAGCTAGACAAGTTTGGCAGTTCCCTGAGTTTGGCCTTTGTTCAACGTTTTTCCGCCCCAAGAGCGAAAAATTTGCTGCGCTACTGGTTGGCCGGTTTGGACCTAGCCCTAACCAGTGCCCAGCTTACTCAGCTGCTAGATCAATTAAGCCATGCTAGAGCGGATGCTCAGGTCGATGTGCAGGTCGCGAACAGGCATTTGCGGCGCTATCAAGGCAGGGTTTTTTGTACTCAGGAGCTTGCACCGACGCCCGAGGTTGCTGTTGAGCTTGGGCCCAATCAGCCCATTCAGTTTGGCGGTGGGGTTGTTGCCATGAGGTCGGCCGCTTATGGTCTGGCTCTACCGACATCCGGTAAATGGCTAGTGCGAGCCCGTGCTCAGGGCGAGCGATCGCACCCAGCTGGCCGAGCTCACTCGCAGGCCCTGAAGAAACTGCTTCAAGATGTGAACTTACCGCCTTGGTTGCGAAATCAACTGCCCCTGGTGTGCGACGGTCAGGTGGTATTGGCGGTTGGCGATCTGTGGCTGGAGCAAAGTGCCGGTGATCTGATCCCAAATGGCTACTTGTTAACGTGGGAAATTCCACAAATTAGCCACTCAAATGCATAAGCCGATTGAGGCTAGAAGCCTTTTCTGGTAGTCTGGCGTCCCATCTCTAGGGTGGTGGCTCTCGATTCCTCCCAACCGCAATTGTTCGTTAGAAAGCACCGGATAACGGTGAGGCTTTCTGGCGTTTTGTGCATTTGTGTGGTGTGAGCCAGCCCAGGGTTTTTGGTCTTTAATTGCAATACTCTGCGCGCAGACAGGTGTGTGTTGAGTGTTGTTGTTCGATCATGGCCCAGCTGTCTTTAAACACCGCAGTATTGACGATGTTCTTGCTGCTCTTAGTTCTGGAAAAAGGTTCTCATGACCCGTTATATCTTCGTTACCGGTGGTGTCGTTTCATCTTTGGGTAAAGGCATCGCCTCGGCATCTTTGGGCGCAATTTTGGAAGCTCGGGGTCAGCGAGTGACCATCCTAAAACTGGACCCGTACATTAATGTTGACCCGGGCACTATGAGCCCGTTTCAACACGGTGAAGTGTATGTTACCGGCGACGGCGCAGAGACCGATTTAGACTTGGGTCACTACGAGCGCTTTTTGAAGAGCAATATGACGCGGCGCAATAACTTCACCACCGGTCGCGTTTATGAAACCGTGTTGCGCAAAGAGCGCCGCGGTGATTATTTAGGCGGCACCGTGCAGGTGATTCCCCATATCACCGATGAGATTAAACGCCGAGTGCTTGAAGGCGGCGCTGATTATGATATCGCGCTGGTCGAAGTGGGTGGCACCGTTGGCGATATCGAATCACAACCCTTTTTAGAAGCTATTCGTCAGCTTAAGGTGGAGTTGGGTAGCAATCGTGCGCTGCTGATACATCTCACGCTGGTGCCTTATATTGCCACGGCCGGCGAGACCAAAACCAAGCCGACACAGCACTCGGTAAAAGAACTGCGTTCCATCGGCCTACAGCCCGACGTATTGCTGTGCCGCTCTGAAGTGGAAGTGGATGAAGATTCGCGCCGCAAGATTTCCCTATTTACCAACGTCGAAGAACGCGCTGTTGTGCCGCTGCCTGATTGCGACACCATTTATCGCATTCCTGGTCTACTTAAGGCGTCGGGTTTAGACAACTTTGTCGTAGAGCGTTTTGGTCTCGATTGCCCAGAAGCGGACTTATCCGAGTGGGACTTTGTGATTGATGGCAAACTCAACCCAGAGCGCGAAGTGACGGTTGCCATGGTCGGTAAATACATGGATCTATTGGATGCCTACAAATCCTTGAATGAATCTTTAAGCCACGCCGGTATTCACACCAAAACCAAAGTGACTGTGAATTATATCGACGCGGAAGATGTTGAAAAGAAAGGCGTAAAAATTCTGGAATCGGCCGACGCGATTCTCGTGCCTGGCGGCTTCGGTGAGCGCGGTGTTGAAGGTAAATTGATGGCGGTGCGCTATGCCCGTGAAAATAAAATACCTTATCTTGGTATCTGTTTAGGCATGCAGTCTGCGGTGATTGAATTCGCCCGCAATGTCTTGGGGCTTGAGGGCGCCAACAGCACCGAATTCAACAAGAAGTCTCCTCACCCAGTGGTGGGTTTGATTACCGAGTGGATTGATAAAGAAGGCAAGGTGGAAACCCGCGATGAATCTTCGGATTTAGGTGGCACTATGCGCTTAGGTGCGCAAGAGTGTCGCCTCGTTGCCGGCGCTAAAATACATGATATCTACAACGCCGATGTGATTGTTGAACGTCATCGCCACCGCTTTGAAGTGAACAACAATTATGTCGATCAGTTGCAAAAAGCCGGTTTAAAAATTGGTGGCTGGTCGGCCGATGACACCTTGGTAGAAACCGTAGAAATTGCCGATCACCCCTGGTTTGTGGCTTGCCAATTTCACCCGGAATTTACTTCAAAGCCTCGCGAGGGCCACCCTTTATTTATTAGCTATATAAAAGCGGCTATAGAACAACACGAAAAGGGCGCATAAGGAATGATCATGGATAAGACTATTAATGTCGGTAAACTCGATGTTGCCAACAATAAACCTTTCGTTCTGTTCGGTGGAATGAATGTATTAGAAAGCCGCGATATGGCAATGCAAGTTGCTGAAGCTTATGTGAAAGTCACAGAAAAGCTCGGCATTCCCTACGTGTTTAAAGCGTCGTTCGATAAAGCCAATCGCTCGTCTATTCACTCTTACCGCGGCCCAGGCATGGACGAGGGCTTGAAGATTTTTGAGGAAATCAAAAAGACATTCAACGTGCCAGTGATTACCGATGTGCATGAGATTCACCAGTGCCAGCCCGTGGCGTCGGTTTGCGATGTTATTCAGTTGCCAGCCTTTTTAGCCCGGCAGACAGATCTCGTTGAGGCCATGGCGAAAACCAATGCGGTGGTGAATATTAAGAAGCCTCAATTTCTCAGCCCCGCACAAATGAAAAACATTGTTGAAAAATTTCGCGAGTGCGGCAATGAACAAGTGATCCTGTGCGATCGCGGAACCTGTTTTGGTTACGACAATCTAGTAGTTGATATGCTGGGTTTTCGTACCATGAAAGAAGTCAGCGGTGGTGCGCCGGTGATTTTTGATGTAACGCATGCGCTGCAATGTCGTGACCCCTCTGGTGCAGCTTCCGGCGGTCGTCGGCAGCAGGTGGCGGAGCTTGCGCGTGCGGGTATGGCGTTGGGTTTGGCGGGCTTGTTTTTAGAGGCCCACCCCAATCCCGATCAAGCCAAATGTGATGGCCCGAGCGCTTTACCGCTAGAGAAGCTGGAATCTTTCCTTGCTCAAGTGAAGGCAGTGGATGATTTAGTGAAGAGCTTTTCTGATTTGCACATTGATTAAAAGCTCATAGAAGCTTTAACCAACTCATATTACGGATTTACAGCTGGAGTTTACACAGATGACTAAGATTGTTGACGTTCGCGCCTTTGAAGTGCTGGACAGCCGCGGCAACCCCACCGTTGAAGCGGATGTAGTGTTGGAAAACGGCATTGTTGGCAGCGCATGTGCACCGAGTGGCGCGTCCACCGGATCGCGCGAAGCGCTAGAGCTGCGCGATGGCGACAAGAGCCGCTATTTAGGTAAGGGTGTTTTAAAAGCGGTTAATAACATTAATACCACCATTAAAGCTTTGGTTGTTGGTATGGATGTGACCGATCAGCGCGCGCTTGATAATGCGATGATCAAAGCAGACGGTACGGAAAACAAAGCCGTACTCGGCGCCAATGCAATATTGGCGGTGTCGTTAGCGGCTGCAAAAGCGGCGGCGCAGGCGAAGGGTATGCCTTTGTATGCGCACATTGCCGAACTAAATGGCACGCCCGGCAAGTACACTATGCCTGTGCCCATGATGAATATTATCAACGGTGGTGAGCACGCCGATAACAATGTTGATATTCAAGAGTTTATGATCCAGCCCGTGAAGGCGAAAACCTTTACTGAAGCACTGCGTCAAGGTGCGGAAGTATTCCATGCACTGAAGAAAGTGCTGTCAGAGCGCGGCTTAAATACTGCTGTGGGTGACGAGGGTGGCTTTGCACCTAACCTGCCGTCCAATGAAGCTGCACTGCAAATTATTGGCGAAGCTGTTGCCAAAGCTGGCTATGTGTTGGGTGAAGATATGACCCTAGCCTTAGATTGTGCGTCATCTGAGTTCTATAAAGATGGCAAGTACGATTTGGCGGGTGAAGGCAAGGTGTTTAGCGCGCCTGAGTTTGCCGATTACCTAAGTGGATTGGCCGACAAGTACCCGATTTTATCGATCGAAGACGGTATGGATGAGAGCGATTGGGCGGGCTGGGCAGATTTAACGACCAAAGCCGGCCACAAGGTTCAGCTAGTGGGTGATGATTTATTTGTAACCAACACCAAAATATTGCGTGAAGGTATCGAGAAGAAGATCGCCAACTCAATTCTGATTAAGTTTAATCAGATAGGTTCTTTATCTGAAACTTTAGATGCTATCAAGATGGCACAGGACGCAGGCTATACCGCGGTGATTTCACACCGTAGCGGTGAAACTGAAGATACAACCATCGCTGATTTGGCCGTAGCTACGGCGGCTGGTCAAATTAAGACCGGTTCACTGTGTCGCTCTGATCGCGTTGCAAAATATAATCGATTAGTGCGCATTGAAGCGGAGCTAGGTGCTAAGGCGCCTTACCGTGGGCGTGCAGAGTTCAAGGCTTAATTGCTAGTGTGATAAGGACGGGCAGCTTGCTGCCCGTTTTTTGTTTTCGATAACTAAAAATGTAAAAATCTATTGTCATGAAATGGATTCTACCCCTTCTTATCGCTCTTATCGTAGGGCTGCAATATCGCCTTTGGGTGGGCGAGGGTAGTTATGCGGAAATTTCCCGCTTGCAGGACGATATTGTTAGCCAACAGGCCGAAAACGAAAAAATGCGCGAGCGCAACCGTGTGTTAGCGGTAGAGGTAGAAGAACTTAAGTCTGGTTTAGATAGTGTTGAAGAGCGAGCACGGCTTGAAATGGGCATGATAAAAGAGGGTGAAACCTTCTATATGCTCATCGAAAAAGATAAAGGTCGACGCTAGTGCCAGCCACTCAGCCACCGAAAATTTGGATTATTGTTCCTGCTGCAGGCATTGGTGCTCGCATGGAATCGGCTGTGCCAAAGCAGTATTTGCCGTTAGCTGCATCCACGGTGTTAGAGCAAACGCTGAGCGTATTGCTGCGCGCCAAATATCTCGCCGAAATTGTCGTCTGCCTGCATCCTGATGATGTTCAGTTTGATCAACTGCCATCCTTGAAACAGTCAAACATAATTAAAACCTTAGGCGGTGCAGAGCGTTCCGACTCAGTGTTGTGTGGTTTAGCCGCGATTGCAGAAAAGGTTGCGTCATCGGACTGGGTTTTGGTGCACGATGCGGCAAGGCCTTGTTTAACCGCAAAGCTGTTAAATGGTTTTATCGATACGGTTGTGGCTGAACAACTCGGCGGTATTTTGGCAATACCGGTGGCGGACACCTTAAAACAGGTAGAGCCTAGCACTCGGCAAGTGATTGCCACACGAGATCGCGCCAATTTATGGCAGGCGCAAACACCGCAGATGTTTCAATACTCAGAACTCTTGCTCGCCCTGAATTCTGCGATTAAACATAGCCAAGCTATTACCGACGAAGCGAGTGCAATTGAGCTGCTTGGTAAAACTGTCCGAATCATCCCTGGTTCTACAGACAATATTAAAATCACCCGCCCAGAAGATTTGCGCTTGGCAAATTTAATTTTGCAAGCCAACCAATAGAGATTGTTCATGAGAATTGGCCACGGATATGACGTTCACGCCTTCGGCGAAGGCGAAAAAATTGTTATTGCTGGTGTAGTGATCCCTTACCACCAAGGTTTGGTGGCGCATTCTGATGGCGATGTTTTACTGCATGCGTTGTGTGATGCTTTGCTGGGCGCTTGCGCACTGGGTGATATCGGTAAGCATTTTCCGGATACGGATATGCAATACAAAAATGCCGATAGCCGTGCGCTACTGCGAATGGTATTTGCCAAGGTCAAAGCGAAAGGATTTCGTGTCGCCAATACCGATATGACCATTGTGGCTCAGGCGCCGAAAATGGCGCCGTATATTGAGCGCATGGTAAGCAACGTCGCCGAGGATCTCGGATTGAACATCGATCAAGTTAACATTAAAGCAACAACCACGGAAAAGTTAGGTTTTACCGGGCGCAAAGAAGGTATTGCCTGCTACGCCGTTGTGTTGTTGGAGAATGCTGAGTGACTGAGCCCTCTACGTTTTCGATTGATTTCCCCTTTGCCTACGGTAAACCAGCGGTAAGCGCCAAGTTTCGTACCGAGTGTGAAGATTTCGTGGTAAATGAGATCTTAGGGTTTGAGGCATCCGGTGATGGTGAGCACGTTGTGTTGGAAGTGTTAAAGCGCGACGACAATACGCCGTGGGTTGCCAAGCAGATTGCCCGTATAGCTGGGGTAAAGCCAATGGATGTTGGCTACTGTGGCTTGAAAGATCGTCGCGCGGTTACGCGGCAATGGTTTAGTGTTTATTTGCCTAAGCCAAAAGCCATAGATTGGCGACTGCTCAACGGCGATACCATCCAATATTTGTCACACACACAGCACAATAAGAAATTACGTAGGGGGGAGCACGCGGCGAATCAATTTATTATTCGGCTGCGCGATGTTCAGGGCGATACTGACGGTATAGAGCAGCGATTGCTCGCTATAAAGAAGGGTGGCGTGCCCAACTACTTTGGCGAGCAGCGCTTTGGTCGGGAGCAAGCGAATTTACATCAGGTTGATGAGTTGTTTTCCCGCCGGGTGCGCAATAAAAACCCGCAACAAAAGGGCATGGTTTTATCGGCCGCTCGGAGCTGGGTATTTAATCAAGTATTGGCTGCTCGCGTGGCGCATGCGGATTGGCAGGCATTGCTTGACGGCGAGCCGCAGCCCTATGCCAGTGGTCCGCTTTGGGGGCGCGGCCGGAATCTGGCAACAGGTCTATTAGGTGAGTTTGAAGCAGATGTTTTGACGCCTTGGCAGGCTTGGTGCGACGGCTTGGAGCATGCGGGCTTGAGTCAAGAGCGTCGGGCGCTGGTGCAAACGCCGATCGATTTTGCTTGGCGCTGGGAGGGGCAGCACTTGGTGCTTGAATTTAGTTTAGCACCGGGCCAGTTTGCCACCTCGCTGTTACGTGAAATTGCTGATTTAGAACTCGTAGAAGAATAAGGCATTTTGGTTTGCTGTGATATAGTTCACGGCGATGCGAAGAGGCATTGGCCCTCGAACGACAATGAAAAACAAGAATGAATTTGGGAGTTAATGCGTGACTAATCTCATGTTGCAGGGTGTCGGAATGACCTCTCAGCGCACCCGCGAGCGCCTGATTCAGCGGTTGATGGAGCAGGGTGTTACCAATGAGCAGGTGCTCGACATCATTCGCAATACGCCCCGCCATATTTTTTTGGACGAGGCGCTTTCCCATCGAGCCTATGAAGACTCTTCCCTGCCGATTGGTTTTGGTCAGACATTATCTCAGCCATACATTGTTGCGCGCATGACGGAATTGTTAGTGGGCGCTTCGGGTAAGTTGGATAAAGTATTGGAGATAGGTACCGGATCTGGCTATCAAACTGTGGTTTTGGCGCAATTGGTTAAGCAATTATACAGCGTTGAGCGCATCAAACCCCTGCAAGATAAAGCGCGCGATCGACTTAAGACACTGGGCTTGCGCAATGTTTTCTTGAAACATGCCGACGGCGGCTTTGGCTGGCCTGAAAAAGGACCTTACGACGCAATCTTGAGTGCGGCAGCGCCGAGAGTGGTACCTGAAAGTCTTAAGCAACAACTGGCGCCAGGTGGCGTATTGGTCATTCCCGTTGGTGGCGATCAACAGGAACTGCAATTAATAATGCGTGATGGCGACTCAGATACCTTTGTCACCCGCAGCATTGAACCGGTAAAGTTCGTGCCTTTATTGTCTGGCACAACCCGCTAATTAACCACGGCTCCCTAACTATGAATGCGACTATTCGACGGTATCTGCCTATTTATTTGAAAGGCATGGCAATGGGGGCTGCGGATGTAGTTCCAGGTGTTTCTGGCGGCACTGTCGCTTTTGTAACCGGCATTTATGATGAGTTTCTGAATTCGCTACAAAGTATTCGTCCATCGACGTTAAAGCTGCTATTAACCGAAGGGCCCAAAAGCGCTTGGCAGGCCATCAACGGTAATTTTTTAATTACCGTCATTGCCGGTATCGCCACCAGCTTATTTACGTTTGCTGGCATTATTAGTTATTGCTTAGCGACCTACCCGCTACTCGTTTGGTCGCTATTTTTTGGTCTTATCTTTGCGTCCTCTGTCTATATGTTTCGTCAGCTGGAGACGCGTGGCTGGTCGCAAATTGCCGGCTTGCTGATTGGCTTGCTCATTGCGGGGGGCATTAGTATTGTTCGGCCAACAGAATTTCCGCCTTATGATTGGATGTTATTTTTTGCCGGTGCCTTGGCGATTTGCGCAATGATTTTACCGGGTATCTCTGGCAGCTTTATTCTATTGCTTATCGGTGCTTACCCGCTATTTCTACACGCCCTTAAGACGCCTGATTTTATTATGTTGGGTTATTTTATTGGTGGCTGTGTGGTTGGGCTACTGCTGTTTTCCCATGTGTTAGGCTGGCTCCTGTCCCGATTTCGGGCGCTCACCTTATCGGTATTAACGGGCTTCTTGTTCGGTTCTCTCAGCGTGATTTGGCCATGGAAACATGTGCTTGAGATGCGAGTGAATAGCAAGGGCGAGACGGTACCGTTTATTCAAGAAAATGTACTTCCGCTACAATTTGAAAAAATGACTGGTGTCGACTCTCAGTGGTTGCCTTGTCTGTTAGCGGCAATATTGGGTTGTATACTGGTGTTTGGGATTGAATGGGTAGCTAATCAGGTGGCACGTAAGTCCTCTTGAAATCAACGGCAATCCATTCGGAAGTTGCGTTGCATCACATTTTAAAGGCAATATTTTTAGACGAATTTGAAATAACTTATGGTTATTAATTGCCATTGGAAATATATCAGTGCGGGATAAATGAGCCGAAACAGCATTAATCAAGTAGCCGCTCAATGCGCATGGTGTGGCCAAGGTGGCAGATATTTGCTCCTTGTACTTGCCGTGTATCTGGTTATTAGCTGTTCATCTGGCGGTGGAATGGCCCCTGTTAGCGATAGAACCAGCCCTTCCCCTGTGAACCCACCGCAGTACCACCTCGTTCAAAAAGGCGACACGCTATATTCCATCGCCTGGCGTTATGGTGTTGATTATAAAGAACTTTCTGTCCGCAACGGCATTTCAAAAGGGTATGTTATTTACCCTGGCCAGAAAATATACCTGGATACCAGAAATCTAAATGTGACCAGTAAGTCACCGAGTGTCAAAAAACCGTCGCCGGCTACATCGCAAACCTCTGTGGCCAAAACGCCGCCCCGTACTGTGACTAAACCCTCAGCTGCACAAGCGACTTATGCCCACTTCACGTGGCAGTGGCCAGCGCGAGGGAGAATCATTCGCAATTACTCGCCGAAAAGTGGCTTGAATAAGGGGATTGATATTGAAGGGCGTTTAGGAGAGCCTGTGCTTTCCGCTGCACCGGGAACGGTGGTGTATTCGGGGGACGGTTTAAGGGGGTACGGGAAACTCCTCATTATTAAACACAATGAGACCTTCCTAAGTGCCTACGCACACAACCATCAATTATTAGTAAAAGAAGGAGAAAGTGTTAAAGGCAATCAGAAAATTGCCGAAATAGGGTCAAGTGGTACTGATACCACTAAGCTGCACTTCGAAATACGACGCGAAGGAAAACCGGTGGACCCGCTACTGTATTTACCTAAACGGTAGTGGAAAAAACAACTGGGCGTGAAGTGAGTGTAAGCCGACATTTAGCCAATAATGATAAGCAGTACAAACTGCAGGCTAAATAGTCCGTCAAGGGTGTAGGGTTTGGGAAGCGCTAATCGGTGCTTTCGTGGATTTTGCTAACCGAGAAAAAAGGGCTAGAACTATGGCAGTACAAAATAACAGGGACATTGAATCCTACGGAAATGACGACGTTCTGGTGCATGGGGCAGATGAGTTATTAAAGACCAAGCACAAAGACAGTAAAAGCGACAAGACACGTTTAACCAGTGCTTTTGAAGAGGCTGGTACCTACCAAAAAACATTAGATGCAACGCAGCTATACCTCAATGAAATCGGCTTTTCCCCGCTCTTATCGGCGGAGGAAGAAGTTTATTTTTCTCGCAAAGCCCTGAAGGGTGACGAAAGTGCTCGAAAGCGCATGATCGAGAGCAACCTACGTTTGGTTGTTAAGATTGCGCGTCGCTACGTTAATCGTGGTTTAGCACTGCTGGATTTAATTGAAGAAGGCAATTTAGGCTTGATTCGGGCCGTGGAAAAGTTTGATCCTGAAAGGGGTTTCCGTTTTTCTACCTACGCGACTTGGTGGATTCGTCAGACCATCGAGCGCGCAATCATGAATCAGACCCGCACCATTCGATTGCCCATACATGTGGTGAAGGAGCTCAATGTTTACTTGCGGGCAGCTCGAGAGCTAACGCAGAAGCTAGACCATGAGCCTACGCCAGATGAAATTGCCACACTCTTAGAGAAGCCTGTTGCCGATGTAGAGCGCATGCTGAAACTTAATGAGCGCGTTACTTCGATGGATGTGCCCATGGGGCCGTCGTCGGACAAAGCTCTAGTCGATTCTATTCCCGACCAACAAGAGTCTGATCCCGTGATGTTATTACAGGACACAGATTTACACGACAGCCTCGACGGTTGGTTGTGTGAGTTGACCGAGAAGCAGCGTGAAGTGATTGCAAGGCGCTTTGGCTTGCGAGGCTTCGAAACTAGCACGCTGGAGGAGGTGGGCCGCGAAATCGGTTTGACGCGCGAGCGAGTTCGTCAAATACAGGTTGAGGCACTCAAGCGACTACGCGATATTTTGGAAAAGCAAGGTCTTGATGGCGATGCACTTTTTGGTGCCGCGTAGAGAAACTTTTTCAAACAATAGCACGAAAATAAACCCGACGCGTTCGGGTTTATTTTTGCCTGCTTACTAAATCCTAATCTAGCCCACTAACGAAAAGTTTATTTTTCGGGTATCGCTTTCTATCGAGTCTAGTTTGACTTTGACATTGGCATCGAGATGTAAAACAGTGTCTACCCCTTCAGGGTTACTGATGGTTAGCGTGAGTGCGATGGGGTCAAAGGCTGGTTTACATTCACGATTGCGCACTAACACGAAGCCTTCAGCACCATTGGCATCGAGACGAACACCCACGCCTGCGCTGTTAACCATACTGATTTGGCCGGTAAACTCCTGCCCGATAAAACCTTGTAAGTATTGGCAAACCAGCCAGCTCTCAGCTTGCTTGACGGCTTGTCGGCCTTTGCCGATAGCTAGCTGTAGCGCTGTGACTACTTCTGGTGAGGCGCTAGCGTAGGATTGGTTTGCTAACCAGCCACAAATAACCTGTTGGTTGTACAGGTCGTGATATCGACGGATAGGCGAGGTAATGGTGGCGTAGTGTTTAAAGCCTAAACCTAAGTGTGGCTCTGCTTCCAAGCGCAGTTGGCCAGGTTGCAGTTGGCGCCTGAAATTAGACAGTAGTCGCTGTTCGTTTCTCGACTCCAAACCTTTCACCAAGGCGACATAGCCCTCTAAGGTATTCGCGTCTAACGATGCCTCGGGTTGATCGGCAAGCATCTGTTGAAGCGTTTCTAATCGTTCGGGTTTTGGGCCTGCGTGGGTGGAGAAGATGCCCGGTAAGTTTTCACGAGCAAAAAATTCGCCAGCGGCGATATTTGCGGCCAGCATGGCCTCTTCAACAATCTGATGCGCGGGGGTGCGAGCAAGAATATGTATAGCGGCAATTTTTTGCGTGTCCGTGAGTTCAAATTCATAGTCGGCGCGATCATCCATAATCAGCGTATTCGCTGCTCGCCACTCGCGTCTTATTGCGCTCCAGTGAAAGAGCGCATCGATACACGTATGATGGCTGGGGTTGAGCGCAGCTTTTTCTCCGCGTAAATAATTGGCCACTTGTTGATAGTTTAATCGGCCTTTGGATTGAATGTTGGCCCGCTCGAATGTGACCTCGCCCATTGCACCGGTTTGATCGAAGTGCATTTTTACAACCAAGGCCCGACGAATGGCGCCTTCGATCAGAGATAAGCTTTGATGAGATAGTATTTCTGGCAGCATCGTTTGATGGTTGCCGGGGAAATAGAGCGTGTTGGCGAGCTGACGCGCGGTCGCTAAAATTTCACTGCTGTCTGGAATGACGCTGCTGGGCTGTGCAATAGCCACGCGAATAATAACGCCGCCATTTTCTGCGTCGTCAATGTGGATGGCGTCATCCATATCTTGGGTATTCGCAGAATCGATGGTAACGAAATCCAATGCCGTTAGGTCTTGCCAGTCTGTGTCACCGGCGTTGGCATTAACCAATGATTGATGGATGCGCTCCGCTTCAAGATTATTGTCTGTATGCAGCTTGACTGCATTGAAGGGAATATCAAATTTTGCACACATATATTTGGTTTCGATGCCGGCACTGTCATCGGAACCTAAATTAAGATCAACACCCGCTTGTGCTTTGCCTTGGCTATGAAAAGGGTGTTGCTGGATACTGCAAAGTAGGTAATCGCCGGGCGCTGCATGTTTGCGCGCTTTGGGTGGTAAAAAAATCCAACGGCTGAGTTGCGGTAGGTCGGGTGCAACAAAGTGGCCTTGGCCACGCACCACATATTTACCGACAAATTGCTTAAGTGGCGACTCAATGAGTTGCTCGAGGTTGGCCTCAAATTTGCCGGATTGTTTGCCATCGCTGATTTCGTTAACAATGACTTCAACACGATCACCGGGCAATACGCGGTCCATTTGTTCAGGCGCTAAGAATGCATCTCGCCCATCATCTAAATGGACAAAACCAAAGCGCGATTGCGTGCCCCGAACGGTGCCTGTTGCTATGTCTCTGTTGTCGCGAATTGTTTGTTTCAGCTGCGATAATTGCTGCAGGGCTGATATATCAAGCATGGAGTCTTCTCGAGGCAAAATTGGGCGCTCATCATAGCAAAACCTAGCTCGCCTCGCTGCAACTTGGTTGTTAATTGAGGTGGTGTGAAGTGATGAGGCTGTATCGCGGTTGGCGGGCCGCACTTAGGCTCGGCTAAATAGCTCGCCGACGCATTGGCATATTTCATCGAGGTGGTTTGAATCCGCGTAGACGCCATCGATAACCAGTTGTGCGAGACCGTGCAGGGTGCCCCAGGTAACTTGTGTGAGCCGTAAGCTGTCTTGATCTTGCGGCAAAATACCGCACGACTGCCACGCCTTAACCGCGCTTAAGTGCTGCTTAAAGGATTGGTAGGCGACGCCTTTGAGGCTGTCATCGGCCAAATTCTGGCGCCACAGCGTGTGCCCGAACATGAGGCTATAGCGGGCGGGGTTTTGTGTGGCGTAGTCCAAGTAGTTGCGGGCAAATAAGCCGTAGCGTTGGGCTGGGGTGAGGCTGCTCTGTTGGCCAATGCTCGCCATGATTGATTCGAGTTCGGCAAAGCCCTCGGCGGCAATGGCACACAGGAGTGCATGCTTGTCTTTAAAGTGGTGATACAAGGCTGTTCGAGATACGCCGACGTTATCTGCTAGCCTTCTTAAGCTAAGGCTTTCTATACCCTCGTTCGCCAACAGTGAAGCAGCCTCCTGCAAGAGGCTTTTACGCAGATCGCCGTGATGGTAGGGCCGAGAATCTTTGGTAGGGGCTTTATTCATGGCGAGAATCTATCAGTGTATCTTGACAGTGTCAAAATAGAGCTTTATCTTGACGCTGTAAAGTTTAGGTTGTGGCAGCTTCTGCTGCCCATTTAATGGCAAAAAAAGGAGAGGTTATGCACCCCTTACAGACCGAGCTTGCCGACATGGCGGCGCTATCCTTAACGGTTGATGGCGCAGTGGCACACTTGGTGTTGAATCGCCCTGATGCCCTGAACACCCTCAATACAGCCTTCTGGCAAGAGTTGCCGAAAGCGTTACGCGCCATCGGTGCAACGGCCGACATTCGTGCACTCGTGATTTCATCTACCGGTAAGCATTTCACTGCCGGTATGGACTTGAATGTCTTCGCCGGCCTCAATGGCCCAGAGTTTCAGCTTGAAGCCTCGCGCCGTGCTGAGATGATTCGCCGCTGGGTGCTCGAACTTCAAGCCTGCTTTAATTTGCTGGAGGAAATCCGAATCCCCGTACTTATGGCCGTCCAAGGGGGTTGCATCGGTGGCGGTATCGACATGATTGCCGCCGCTGACTGTCGCTATGCCACGGAAAACGCGTTTTTTACTATCAAAGAAATCGACCTGGCCATGACTGCTGATCTCGGCACATTGCAGCGCTTACCCACGCTCATGCCTCAAGGTGTGGTCAGGGAGTTGGCTTATACCGGGCGAAAATTTAGCGCCCAAGAAGCGCTGCGCTATGGCCTAGTCAATGAGGTCTATAGCGATCACGACACCATGATTGCGGCCGTTATGGCCATAGCACACACCATTGCCGGCCACTCACCTATGGCCATTCATGGCACCAAAGAGATGTTGAATTACGCTCGCGATAACAGCGTTGCGGATGGGCTGCGCTACGCCGCTACGTGGCAGAGCGGCATGTTTCATGCGCATGAAGTTCTCGAGGCCATGAGTGCCGGCTTTGAAAAACGCGCCCCTGTGTTTGAAAACTTACAACCCAATATTCCAAAAATAACCCGTTAGAGCGAGACAGCTATGAGCCATCCAAACTACCCAAATTTGTTAGCCCCGCTAGATCTTGGTTTTACGCAACTGAAAAACCGCGTGCTGATGGGGTCAATGCACACGGGCCTCGAAGAGGCTGAAAATGGCTTTGAGCGCATGGCGGCTTATTTTGCCGAGCGCGCCAAGGGCGGTGTTGGTTTAATCGTCACCGGCGGTTTTGCGCCTAATCGCGAAGGCGCCACCAGCGATCACGCCGGCGGCATGGAGACCGAGCAAGACGCTGAAAACCACAAGTTGATTACCGACGCCGTGCATAAAGAAGGTGGTAAAATTTGTATGCAAATTTTGCATACCGGCCGCTACGCTTTTTCAGAAAAACTTATTGCACCTTCTGCCATCCAAGCACCGATTAATTTTTTTACCCCGCGGGAAGTGACGCAAGCGGATATCGAACAGCAAATTGCCGACTTTGCTCGCTGCGCACATCTGGCACAGCAAGCAGGTTATGACGGCGTTGAGGTGATGGGTAGCGAGGGCTACTTTATTAACCAATTTATTGTCAAACACACCAACCACCGCAACGATAGCTGGGGCGGCGAATATGAAAATCGCATGCGTTTTGCGGTTGAAGTGGTTAGAGCTGTGCGAGAAAAGGTTGGCCCGGAATTCATAATCATTTATCGCTTGTCCATGTTGGATCTGGTCGAGCAGGGTAGCTCTTACGACGAAGTGATCAAGCTTGGTAAGGCCATTGAAGCGGCGGGTGCGACCATTATTAATACCGGCATCGGCTGGCATGAAGCGCGCATTCCTACCATTGCGACAAAAGTGCCGCGCGCGGCTTTTACTTGGGTAACGGCAAAAGTTCGCAAGGCTTTATCAGTTCCGGTCATTACCTCAAACCGTATTAATACGCCCGAAGTGGCCGAAGAAGTATTGGCTCGGGGTGATGCCGATATGATTTCTATGGCACGTCCATTTTTAGCGGACGCGGAGTTTGTTAACAAAGCGGCGGAAAACCGTGCCGATGAAATCAACACCTGTATCGGCTGTAACCAAGCGTGTTTGGATCATGTGTTCAGTTTAAAAATGAGTAGCTGTTTGGTGAACCCCCGCGCCTGCCATGAAACTGAATTGGTGATTAGCCCAGCGGCGAGTAAAAAGAAATTTGCTGTCGTGGGTGCCGGTCCTGCAGGCTTAGCTTTTGCGACAACAGCGGCGGAACGTGGTCATGATGTCACCTTGATTGACGCCGCGGCCGAAATTGGCGGGCAGTTTAATATCGCCAAGCGCGTGCCGGGCAAAGAAGAGTTTTATGAAACCTTGCGTTACTTTAAGCGCAAGCTTGAAATTACTGGCGTCAAGGTAACGTTAAATACCCGTGTCGATGCCGCAGCGCTCAATGAACTGGATGTTGACGAGGTTGTACTGGCAACCGGTATTTCACCGCGCTTGCCAGATATAGAGGGCATTGATAATGAGAAGGTGATGACTTACCTCGATGTGTTTGCCG
The DNA here is from genome assembly GCF_042853465.1 of Simiduia litorea. Classification (GTDB taxonomy): domain Bacteria; phylum Pseudomonadota; class Gammaproteobacteria; order Pseudomonadales; family Cellvibrionaceae; genus Simiduia; species Simiduia litorea. The sequence continues at coordinate 1,431,416 of NZ_AP031497.1, forward strand.
GTAAAGCGGTAGGTTCAAAAGTCGCTATTATTGGTGCTGGAGGCATTGGTTTCGATGTGGCTGAATTTATTACCCACAGTGGCAAATCTACGTCTCTCGATATCCCCGCCTTTATGGCCGAGTGGGGTGTCGATATGACTATGGGCGCGAGGGGTGGCGTTGCCGGTGTCAAAGCCGCGCACCATCGCGCCGATAAAGATGTTTGGTTATTGCAGCGCAAAACGTCGAAGGTCGGTGCTGGCTTAGGTAAAACAACCGGCTGGATTCACCGTACCGGGTTGAAACACAAGGGCGTTAACATGGTGCCTGGTTGTGAATATGTAAAAATTGACGCGGCGGGCTTACATCTGAAGTTGGGCGAAGAACAGCAGGTGTTAGATGTTGATTCAGTAATTATTTGCGCAGGCCAAGAGCCTCGGCGCGAGCTGGTGGATGGATTAAAGAAACCTGTGCACCTAATCGGTGGTGCAGATGTGGCCGCTGAGTTAGATGCGAAGCGTGCCATCAATCAGGGCACGCGTTTAGCGGCACAGCTATAAAATCCAATACCCAGCGGGTGCAATGCCCGCTGGGTACCTATTATTCCCTTTTGACTACGTCTTCATGAATAGCCAATACCTACCCGTTAGTCTGTTAACCGAAAGGCGCTTGGTTTAGGCCGCTCAGTGTCGAGCTTTCACACTACCCACTTTGAAATCATTTTCCCTTGTAACTATTGATACAACGCAATTAATTGATACTTTTCAGGTCCCACACTGTGTCAAAACGTGGAGGGTTTATGAATCTTGTCAATGTGTTGGAAACTGAACTGAAGCAGTTTGGCGTAGACCAGTTGTTTGGTATTCCCGGTGATTTTATCTTGCCGTTGTTTGAAGCTATACAGCGCAATGGTGTTTTACCCATGCTGCATCTTAGTCACGAACCTTCAGCAGTATTCGCTGCCGATGCCTGTGCGCGTTTATCCAACAAGCCCAGTGCTGTGTTGTTGACCTATGGCGCTGGCGCGTTGAATGCTGTCAACGCCATCGCTCAGTCTTATGTTGAACATGTGCCGCTGGTGGTTATTGCAGGTTTTCCATCACAGGCAGAAATTGACCGAAACTTGCTGATTCATCATCAGGCTAAAACGGTTGATTCGCAGCGCACAATCTTGCGAGAAGTCACCTGCTGCCAAGTGCGGCTCGATGATGCAAAAAGCGCAGGCGCAGAGATTCGCAAAGCCTTGGCGCAGTGTGCAGAATTGTCGCGGCCGGTTTTAATCGAGTTTCCTAGAGACGCGGTAGGATTTGATACCTCACTTGAACCTGCCTATCTAGCGCCGCCCAAAGCTGCGCAGCAAATACAGTTGGCCATAGAGAAGCTTTGGCGCAAATTATCGTCGGCTAAGCGGCCGGTGATCCTATCGGGTGTTGATGTGCGACGGTTTGGTGCGGTGTCCGCGCTTGAGCAGTTTGCCAGTGCCGCCAACATTCCAATGTTAAGTACGCTAATGGCGCGGGCTTGTTTAGATTCTACCCACCCCATGTATGGCGGTATCTTTCTAGACAGTTCAGATCAATTACCGTTTACCTTATTACGCGATGCCGATCTGATTTTGCTGGCCGGGGTCATTAAAACAGACAGTAATTTTGCCGCCCACGGCGACATTTTTTCGGCGGAAAAAACCATCGAGTTGTCCGAAGGTGTCAGCAGGCTAGATGATATGGATATTGAAGGTGTATCGCTGCAAGCGGTGTTCGAAGGCTTGTGTCAACTGGCTTACCCGATTACCAATTTTAAACGGATCACCCACGTCGACAGCGAGAGTCGCCCAGACATCGCTGGTCCAGCTTTGGCCAATGCCGATTCTGGGCTGAGTGCAACGCAGGTGGTGAAGTCTGTGCACACCGTTTTAGAAAAACAAGACAATATATTTCCCATTATTTCCGATGTCGGCGATTGCCTGTTTGCTTCACTGGAGGCAAACCCCCGTTATCTCTTAGCCCCGGCTTTCTATGCGTCTATGGGCTACGCCGTACCTGCGGCCTTTGGCGTGGAAGCCAGTGCTGGGTTGAGGCCCGTTGTTTTGGTTGGCGATGGCGCATTTCAAATGACAGGCATGGAGCTGGGGCATTGTTTGGGGCACGGTTTTAGTCCTATTGTAATTTTATTTAATAACAAGCGCTGGGATATGATTCGCGCCTTTTCGCCCGATTTACATTGCACTGACCTTGGCAATTGGGATTACCCGAAATTTGCTGAGTCCATGGGTGGCAGAGGTGTTAGTGTGGACAGTGAGCAGGCTTTTGTTGACGCTTTTCAGCAGGCTTTGGCTTGGCGTGATGGGTTCAGTTTGATCGAGGTTAAATTGGCGCAGGGTAGAACGGCGCGCCTGGATCGCTTTGCGAAAAATTTCTTGGCTGCTAATAAAGTGGCTGCTTGTTAGGCAGCCCACGTTATCAGCCTGTTACTAAACAATAGTTAGATGTGCAAAAGCGCTTGAGCTGGGTGCTGCAACGTGATGCCCGCTAGTCGCTCGGTCTGACTGCGGCAGGAAAAGCCTGTGGCTAATAGGTTTTCCGCTGCATTATCCGTTACCGGTTTGCGCCAGCTTAAGTCAAATAGCTTTTCCGAATTTTCGCGGTTTCGAGTTTCATGGCCATAAGTGCCTGCCATACCGCAGCAGCCCACGTCAATAATGGACAAACTGTGGCCTGCACGCGCGAACACCGTTTGCCAATCTTTTATGCTGGCCGTGGCGTTGGTTTTTTCTGTGCAGTGCGCGAGTAGCTTAAACGCTTTTGGTGTGTCGGTAGTTTGCGTCCAATCGGCTTTTGCCAGCCACTCTTGAATCAGTTCAACCTTGGGTGCTTCGTCGCCCATGACTTTAACGTACTCGGCGCGATAGGCGAGGGTCATGGACGGTTCTAGACCGATTAACGGCACGCCAGCTTGTTTTAATGTGTTTAGCATGGCGCTATTTTTTTGTGCGGTGCGCTCGAAGCGGGCGCGAAAGCCATGCACATGCAAAGGTTTGCCGTTGGCCATAAACGGCACAACCATGGGCGTAAAGCCTAACTGGCGCAATAGCTTGATATTGTCTATCAACACTTGGGTTTCAAAGAAACTGATAAATGCATCCTGCACAATGGCGACGGTTTTTGCACGTTCGGCATCGGTTAAACATAGGAGATTTTCAGGCGTCGCCCACAGCACGCCCAATTCCGCCAGTGTTTTCTCTATTGATATGCCGGTTAATAGCGGGCTATCTACCATGCCGGCTAGGTGCTTTAGTAGGTACTTAACAGGCGAAAGTCTCATTAATCCGTTGTACAGCCATGGCACTTTCACCATGGCTGGCATCATAAATTCAAGACCACCAACAAAGTAATCTTTTAACGGACGCAGGTAGCGAGTGTGGTAAAGCTCTAAAAATTTTGAACGGAATTCAGGCACGTCTACTTTAACGGGGCATTGGCCAACGCAAGATTTACAGGCCAAACATCCGCTCATGCTATCCATAACTTCGTGCGAGAAGTCATAGTCTTTGCTGAAAGAATTTTTCAGTCGTACCGGCAAACTCGCCAGAAAAGATTTATTGCGGCTATTTTTTGCCACGGCAATAGGGTCGACATCGCGCTCAGCCAATTGTTTTAACCATTCCCGTATTAACGACGCTCGGCCCTTGGGTGAGTGAACCCGCTCGCGGGTGACCTTCCAGCTCGGGCACATGGCGTCGTTGGGGTTCCAGTTATAGCAGGCGCCGTTGCCATTGCAGTGCATCCCCTCGCTATAGCCTTGCCACACCTGAACGGGAATTTTTCGGTCCTCGTCGCCGCGGGTGGTGGGCTCGTCAATTTTGGTTAGTGCGATCTCTGCCTTTGGTGTTGCAATCTTTCCTGGGTTGAATTGGTTGTGTGGATCGAACACACCTTTTATGCGTTGCAATTGTGGGTATAAGTCGCCAAAAAACTCGGGCGCGTACTCGCTGCGCAAACCTTTACCGTGTTCACCCCAGAGTAGGCCATTATACTTTTGCACCAAATCCACCACGCGATCGGTAATGTGGCGCACGGTTTTTATTTGCTCGGGATCTTTCATATCGATGATCGGGCGCACATGCAGAACCCCAGCATCTACATGGCCGAACATGCCATATTGCAATTGGTGTTGGTCGAGCAGGGCGCGAAACTCGGCAATAAAATCGGCCAAGTTTTCGGGTGGTACGCAGGTGTCTTCTACAAAGGGAATAGGGCGGGCTTCGCCATTGACGTTGCCGAGTAGGCCAACAGATTTTTTGCGCATGGCCCAAATTTTATTAACATTGGCCCGGCCGTTAACGACGCTAAAGCCACAGTTCTTTTTGTCTTGGCCTTTTGCGGCGTCTAAAGCGCGGGTTAACTGTGATATTTTTTCCTCTAATTCGGCCTCTGTCTCGGCGCTGTACTCAACCAAATTGATGCCTGCAACCTGTTCGTCTACTGCTGGAAAAAACTCGCTCACAGAGTGCCAAACGATATCGTTTTTAGCCAGTTCGAAAACCCGAGAGTCTATGGTTTCTATTGATGTTGGTTTGGCCTTCATCAATTCCGTAGCGTCCCGTAGCGCGGCATCAAAATTTTGGTACAGCACAGTCACCAGCGCTGTGTGTTTTGGAATTGGCAGTAAATTGAGTTTCGCCTCCGTGATAAACGCTAAGGTTCCCTCGGCGCCACATAAAATACTGTTGAGATCGAACTGCTTATCTTTGGTGTAAATATGGGCTAAGTCATAACCGGTTAAGCAGCGGTTGAGTGGTGGGAATTTGGCTTTAATGTCGGCGTCGTAGTGTTTTGCAATATCGCGTAGTACCCGGTGCGCTTCGCCAATGCGGTCTTGGCGCTCACACACGGCGTCCAGCTCGCGCTCATTCAGCGGCGTTGAGCCCCATTGGCTGCCGTCGAGCCAAATACTTTCGAGTGCCAGCACGTGATCGCGGGTTTTACCGTATTCACACGAGCCCTGGCCCGAGGCATCGGTATTGATCATGCCGCCGATGGTGGCGCGGTTGCTGGTGGAGAGTTCCGGCGCGAAAAATAAGCCAAGCGGCGTTAACGCGGCATTTAGCTGATCTTTAACGACACCAGCCTGCACCCTAACCCAGCGCTCCTTGACATTGATTTCGAGGATTTGATTCATGTGCCGCGATGTATCGACCACCAAGCCATCGGTGAGTGATTGGCCGTTAGTACCGGTGCCACCGCCTCTCGGGCTGAGCACGATGCTGCGAAAACGCGGTTTAGCTGCCAGAGCCGTAATCAGTAGTAGATCGTCGCTGTGGCGAGGGTAGACAACCCCTTGGGGTAGCACTTGGTAGATGGAGTTGTCCGTGGACAATACGGTTCTATTAGCATAATCCGGGTTGAGTTCGCCAGCGAAGCCTTCGGCTCTAAGCGCGTCGATAAAGTCTAGGTAATGGCTTTGTAGCGGTGACGTTGTGCGAATTGCTGGGATCATGTGACTCGGGCCTGACGGCAATATTTCTAAATAAGGACGCGCATTTTAGCGATTATGTGCCCGAGGTGCTAATGGTTACGCCTATTTACTGGCTATCACATTGAGTTGAGGTGGCGCGGAAGAATGGCGCCGGATACTTTGGTCAAATGGGTAAGCCTGATTATACTGTTGGCTCCATTTAGAGCAGGGAGCTCATTGCGATGAAATACCTCATTAGCGGTCTGATAGCCGCACTACTGACATCTCTAACCCTCGACGTGCAGGCGCAGTCGCGTGGATTTAGTGGCCTCTATAAGGATCGTGCTGGTCGAATGGAAGTCACCATCGGAGCCAATAACACCGCGGCTTGGGGTGTGCGCGGCGACCGAGGCGCAGAGTTAGATGTAAAAGCTAATACCGGTTGGGCCTTTAGTTTGGGTTATAACTTCGACAATCACTGGAACCTGACTTGGGCAACGGATTATAACGACGCCAAATATAGCGCCACAGTGGTCAACGAAGACGACGACAGTGTGGGCATCAACCACAAGCTGAGTACTTACAACAGCCAATTTAACGGTACCTATAATTTCTTTGAAGGCGCCTTTACGCCCTATGTGCAAGCTGGACTTGGCTGGAGTTATATCGACTCCAATATCTCTGGCCCGCCACAAACCGGTTGCTGGTGGACTTGGTATGGCTATGTTTGCAGCTCTTACTACAACTCCTATGGCACCAACGAGTTCTCCTATAGCCTAGGTGCCGGTGTGCGCTATGAGTTCAACCGCAATCTCTTTGTGAAGGCCGGCTATACCAGTATGTGGCTGGATAGCTCGGAAGATATCCGCTACGACATAGGCCGGCTAGAGCTTGGCTTCATGTTATAAGGCATTCTATGTTGATGCTAAAAGCCCGCGCTGCGGGCTTTTTTTATGGCGGCGATCGATAGCGTAAAACGCTATGCGCGTATGTGTTGCAAACCTGCCGAAGGCGTGGAGGCTGTAGTCGCTGGTGCTTGGTTTTGCCCCCTTAATACCTGCCTGAGCAGTTAGGGCTGTTTAGCTAACCAATTGGCTCAGTAAAACTAATCAGCGCCGCCTGTTGCCATGGGTTGCGGCCGATAGAGTGAATAGCGGACGACCGACTTGAATATATGAAAAATAATATATATGATTTTCAGTATATATTTTGAGGCTTGGGTAAATCATGCAAAACAAGCGCAAGGTGCTCTTTCTATGCACGGGTAACTCAGCCCGGTCGCAAATTGCCGAGGCGCTGTTGCGCAACCTCGCGGGGGATAGCTTTGAGGTGTTTAGTGCTGGAACAGATCCGACCGACGTGCACCCACAGACGTTCGCGGTACTCGAAAAATTTGGCATCCCCCGTGCAGATTTAAGATCAAAAAATGTGACTGAATTTGCCAATCAACGCTTCGATTACGTCATATCTCTGTGTGATAAAGCGCGGCTTGAATGCAGGGCTTATCCGACCACGGGGAAAAAGATGGACTGGCATTTTGAAGATCCGATTCAGCGCCGAGGCCCTAATCCCTTTGAGCTCACGCTCAATGATATCAGCAGCCGCCTGTCGATGTTTGTGTTGATCGAAACCAAGCACAAGGCGCCAAAAATCAAGCTAGACCCAACCCAATTTTTTAAAAGCCTAACCGATGAGTTGCGCCTGCGCTGCCTCATGTTAATTCAATATGAGGGCGAGCTGTGTGTCTGCGAAATGATGGCGGCGCTACAGGATGAGCAGCCAAAAGTTTCCCGTCATTTAGCCTTGTTGCGTAAGAGCGGTTTGTTAGTTGATCGCCGCCAAGGGCAGTGGGTCTACTATCGAATTAACCCAGACTTACCTGCTTGGGCGAAACTGGTGTTGGCTCAGACCACGGAAAATAACGTGGCGTTTATCGAGCAGAGTATTCGGCAATTAGACGCCATGGGTGAGCGCCCAAATCGTGTTATACAACATTGCCAGTCGGCTTAATTCAACCTTAGGCAGAAATTATGGGTTTTTTTGAACGTTACTTATCACTTTGGGTTGGATTGTGTATTGCTGTGGGCGTGTTACTGGGAAACCTAATGCCAGAGCAGTTTGCTGTTATTGCTGGGCTCGAGTGGGCGCATGTCAACCTTGTGGTCGCCATTCTGATTTGGGTCATGATTTACCCGATGATGGTACAAATCGATTTCAGCGCGATTAAACAGGTGGGCAAAAAGCCAAAAGGTTTAGCGCTCACACTGGTTGTCAATTGGCTCATTAAACCCTTTACCATGGCGGCGCTGGGTTGGTTGTTTTTTAAGGTATTCTTCGCCTCTTTCGTGGATCCGCAAAGCGCCAATGAGTATATCGCCGGTATGATTTTACTCGGCGTTGCGCCTTGTACAGCCATGGTATTTGTTTGGAGTCAGTTAACCAAAGGGGATCCAAACTATACGTTAGTGCAGGTGTCGGTAAACGATATCATCATGATATTTGCGTTTGCGCCAATCGCTGCATTTCTCCTCGGTGTTAACGATATCAGCGTGCCCTGGGAGACCTTGGTATTGTCTGTTGTGCTCTATGTTTTACTGCCCTTGGTCGCCGGCGCCTTTACCCGGCGCCAGCTGCAAAAACATCAGAGCGATGAGCGCCTGCAAGCCTTTTTATCAACATCTAAGCCTTGGTCGGTGATGGGCTTGTTGGGCACTGTCATTTTGTTGTTTGGCTTTCAAGCCGAAACGATTTTATCTCAGCCGCAAACCATCGTCTTAATTGCTATACCACTGCTGATTCAAACCTATGGCATTTTTGCCATTGCCTATGGCACCGCTAAGGTCATGAAGCTGCCCCATAATATTGCCGCGCCGGCTTGCATGATAGGTACCTCTAACTTTTTTGAATTAGCCGTTGCCGTTGCGATTTCATTGTTTGGTCTTCACTCCGGCGCCGCGCTGGCAACGGTGGTTGGGGTTTTGGTTGAAGTGCCAGTGATGTTGAGTTTGGTGTGGTTTGCCAATCGCACTCGCCACTGGTTTATATAAACAGATTATTTGTAGCCTATTTATCATGACACACCCCTACGATGTTCTAGAGCTTGAAAATGGCGGGCAGTTTATTTTTACTCCTTGCCCGGGCACCAAGGGCAGTTCGGTTTCAGCTGCGCTGCAAACGCTTAGCGAGGCAAAAGTCGACGCGGTTGTTACGCTGTTATCGGATCGAGAGCTAAGCGATTTATCATTGACGTCGTTCAGCGTGGATATGCAGCGCACAAACTTTGCTTGGTTTCAGTTACCCATTGACGACGATAGCGAGCCAGATGCCGCGTTTGAAAATGCTTGGCAGTACGCGAAACCGTCGCTGCTCGCGTTGCTCAACAGCGGTAAGCATATTGCCATTCATTGCCGCGGCGGCTCGGGTAGAACCGGCCTAATGGCTGCGATTCTGCTCATGACAGCTGGCGCAGCTTGGCCAGAGGTCAAGGCGCAAATCCAATCTATCAGGCCGAAAGCGTTACGCCATCCGGCGCATCTTAGCTATTTACAAAAACACTTTTCCATTTGACGTTGCAATTGAGGCTGTTATGGCAATTAAAGTAGGTATCAATGGCTTTGGCCGTATCGGTCGTTTAGTTATGCGGGCGGCATTTGATTGGGACGATGTCGACATTGTGCAGATCAATGACCCAGCTGGCGATGCGGCCACACTAGCGCATCTGCTGAGCTTCGACTCCGTGCATGGCCGTTGGCATTACGAGGCGACTCATCAAGGCGACGCCATGTTGGTGAATGGCAAGCTGATTCCTTGCTCTCGCAATAAAACCATTGCCGAAACGGATTGGTCTGGCTGTGACCTGGTTGTTGAAGCGAGCGGCAAGATGAAGACCAAAGCTGTGTTGCAGGGCTATCTTGATCAAGGGGTAAAGCGCGTAGTGGTAAGCGCACCGGTGAAAGAAGAGGGCGTGTTAAATGTGGTGATGGGGGTTAACGATAATCTCTACGATAAAACCCAGCACCGGATTGTCACGGCGGCCTCTTGTACCACCAATTGCCTCGCCCCTGTGGTGAAAGTTATCCACGAAACCTTGGGTATTGTGCACGGCTCTATGACCACCATTCACGATATCACTAACACTCAAACCATTCTCGATGCGCCCCATAAAGATTTGCGCCGGGCCAGAGCCTGCGGCATGAGTTTAATTCCAACCACCACGGGTTCGGCCACAGCCATTACCCATATCTTTCCAGAGTTGAAGGGTAAGTTGAATGGCCATGCCGTGCGCGTTCCCTTGGCGAATGCATCGCTGACGGATTGTGTGTTTGAGGTGAGTCGGGCAACCAGTGCAGAGGAAGTTAATCAGTTACTCAAACATGCTGCCGAGCATGAACTGAAAAATATTTTGGGTTATGAAGAGCGCCCGCTTGTGTCTATTGATTACAAGACAGATCCGCGCTCTAGCATTATCGATGCATTGTCGACCATGGTTATCAATGGTACCCAGGTAAAAATTTATGCTTGGTACGATAACGAGTGGGGTTATGCCAACAGAACGGCGGAGCTGGTGCGCTTGGTTGGTTTACAGGATAAGGCGTCTTAACTCTATGTCTTGGCTGTCTCAACGCGCTCCCGAGATTCGTCAGTATATGATCGTGACGGGTAATTACTGGGCCTTTACCCTCACCGACGGCGCCTTGCGGATGTTAGTGGTGTTGCACTTCCATGGTTTGGGTTACAGCCCATTGGCCATTGCCCTGTTGTTTATCTTTTATGAAATTTTTGGTGTTATCACCAATTTACTGGGCGGCTGGTTAGGTGCCCGCATAGGCCTTAATAAGACGATGAATGTGGGGCTGTTTTTGCAGATCATGGCCCTCGCGATGTTACTCGTTCCGGCCAGCTTGCTCACGGTTCCCTGGGTGATGGCGGCACAGGGGTTATCCGGTGTTGCCAAAGATTTAAATAAAATGAGCGCGAAAAGCGCCATCAAACTGCTCGTGCCGAGCGATGCCGGGGGTCAGCTTTATCGTTGGGTTGCCATACTCACCGGTTCCAAAAACGCGCTCAAGGGTGCGGGCTTTTTCTTGGGCGGCGTGCTGCTGACTTGGTTAGCTTTTGCTGGCGCCGTGTTAGCTATGGCGCTGCTGCTGGCGCTGGTGTGGGTGTTTAGTCTAATCGGCTTGAAAAAAGACTTAGGCAAAGCGAAAAGCAAACCAAAATTCACCGACATATTTTCGAAAAGTCGGGCCATTAATTATTTGTCGGCAGCCCGGATGTTTCTATTTGGCTCGCGCGATGTCTGGTTTGTGGTTGCCTTGCCGGTGTATTTGGCCAGCACCTTTGGCTGGGATCACTGGTCAGTGGGTGGCTTCTTAGCACTCTGGGTCATCGGTTACGGCTTCATTCAAGGCGTGGCGCCAAAGATCACCAATGCTGGCGCCCTGCCCGGAGGCCAGCAGGCGTTTACTTGGGCGATCATGCTGAGCGTTATACCGGCGCTCATTGCGTTGGCGTTGGCCTACCAATGGCATCCCGTCGGCTCACTATTGCTGGGCTTGATGGTGTTCGGCGCTTTTTTTGCCATCAACTCCTCCCTGCACAGTTATCTCATTGTTAGTTATGCCAGCGAAGATAGCGTCTCACTGGATGTGGGCTTCTACTATATGGCCAATGCTTTGGGGCGTTTATTTGGCACAGTGCTGTCTGGTTGGCTCTATCAAGCGCATGGTTTGGTGGCCTGCCTGTGGGTTTCCGCCGGTTTCATTGCTGTGGCAGCCCTTATATCGCTAGGGTTACCCAAGCGCCCCGTTCAGGCGCCTGAGCAATCGGCGTGAACCCGTCCCATTGCTTGGATCTCAACGCAGGGCTAGCTTTGGTCTTCAGTGGGTTAGGCAATTATTTTTCGGTCGGTTTGAGGCTTGGCTACTCACTCGGATACCTGAACAAGCTTGTGGATAACTTGAGAGTAAGTTCCTGCAGGCCTTGAGTTCACGGGCTTCTGATGCTTGAGGTTGCATGGGGATTAGATCTGGACTTCCTAACCCTCTATAACCAGATGTTAATAACAATAATTTTTTTGTGCGAACTGGCTATTTCTCTTCTATCTTTTAATCAAGTTAGAGTGCATTTGCATGTGCTTTGGCAGGTCCCCTTAAGTGGTTCCGCTGTAAAGGGGGAGGGCGTTAGCCCTCGAGTGACACCAACACCTTGTCTACATGTGACCTTTCGAATTGGCAGGACATATTTTGAAGCGAAGAGAACTCTTTACCGGCTTATTTGTAACCAGCACCTTTGCGCTTAGCAATGCCTGGTTGTGGAAATATGCTGAAGACACCTTTACCCCACAAACCCAGCTAGATCCGCTTGTTGTGGGCGATATTTCAGACACAGAAAGCGTGGTTCGGGTGCCGGTGGAAGCTGGCCCAAGGGTTCAACCGAGCGCCGCGCCGGTGACCAATGCTGCCAACCCAAACTCCGCCCCTTTACCCGAGCAACCCAAGCCGAGCCTAGCGCCTAAGCTCAGCGCCGAACCTGCTCAGGTGGCTGGCGTAGAGCCGGTAAGTGACGACAGTATTTTGAATAAAGTCCGCAATTTCGAGCAGGAGTTTGCGGATGATATACACCTCTCTGGTGACGAGCGCATCATTATGCACTCTGTACTGGCTCGCTTGGAGCGCGCCGAAGCGTTTATTGGCCACGGAAATTACAATATTTGCAGCTTTGATTATCTGCTGAAAGTCGCTGAAAGATACCCACAGGTGGGCGCATTTGGCCCAGTCGAGCTCGACTTCATGGAGCGTATATTTTTTGCCGACGCCACCTTATATGGCTTTATGGGTGAAAAAGTCGTCGATAACCTAACCGCCCAAATTGCCGACCGGGATGTCGCCAAAATTAAATACAGTGGTCAGTTTGTGTTTCGCGGTCAGTCAGAGCAGTACTACCAAAAGCTGAAGAAAGATATTGGTGAAGGTATTATTTTAACCTCGGGCATACGCAGTAACGTCAAGCAGATGCACCTCTTTTTAGCGAAGACGGCAGTGTCTAATTACAACTTGTCTAAGGCCTCTCGCTCATTAGCCCCGCCGGGCCATTCGTTTCACGGTGTGGGTGACTTTGATGTGGGCAAAGTGGGCTGGGGTGTGGCCAACTTCAGCGATAAGTTTGCCCAAACGGACGAATTTAAGCGCATGCAAGATTTAGGCTATGTGCAAATTCGCTATACCGAAGATAATCGCTTAGGCGTTCGCTTCGAACCTTGGCACATTAAAGTTGTGTAGAATACAACTTTTTATGTGAGCAAGTGTTATGGGAGAGGTTGTCGCCTTTAAGAGACCGACGTTAAAAGATAAATTTAAAGGCAAAACCTTGTGCCGCGAAGGTTTTCATAAATGGCTAGTGGTCACAGAAAACAAATTTGATGTAAAGCAGGGCCGCCTGATTACCCTTTATAAATGCAGTCGCTGCGGCAAAGAAAAAGTAAAAGCCCACTGATGTAAAGATGAGTGAGGTTTGAAAACCAGTCCTCACCTCACCTCACCTCATTTCCCTTTAGGTAACAATACCGTTCTCGAGTGGCTGAGTAAGTCGTGCAGTGTTTGGCTGTCTTTATCGATAATCGACCAAAGGTAGCCTAGCCCCAGCGCCACCGTCGATACACACGCCAGCAGCCAGCGTTTTACCGCCTGCCCAAGGCTTAAGTATTTTCCCGTTTCATCCAGAATTTGAATGCGCCAAGTTTTCATGCCGAGGGTTTGGCCTGAGCGCACCCAAAAAAAACAAAAATAGAGCGCTATTAGACCCAGCATGCCGGCGAAGCCAGGCAGGCCAATGGAGGCTTTTTCGCCCGCTGCTAAGTTGTAATCAAACAGGGCAACCTTGCCCCACAGCACCAGCGCGCCATAGGCTAAACATAGCGCTATCACCAGTAAGCTGTCGTACAGCATGGCGCCGAGTCGGCGGAAAATGGACGGGTATTGGGTAGCGAGGTTATTCATACTAATTTGAGAAATGATAGCTAATAATGAGGGGTGAATCTTGTGCCGGGCAGCCTAAGCTAATCTCGCCACGGCCTTCAAGTGGTAACTCTTCCCGGCGCAGATAAATTTCTCGCTGCCCAGCGGGCGTGACATAGGTGCCGTTGGTAGAGTGGTCGATGAGCACAAACTTACCGCGACGGTAGAGAATGTGGCAGTGATCGCGCGAGGCAAAATTGCTTTCGAGTTGCAGTTGATTGGTGGTCGCCCGACCGAGGTGAAACGGGGTTTCCTCAGGCGCAATGGTGGCCTGGCCTTGGTCTGACTCTAAGCGCAGGGAGTGCTTGTGAAACTGTTGCGTAGTTTGGATAAGCGACATCACTTGCGTGGCTTGGCCCACGCTTTTTTCCGCTTGCCATTGGAGTCGATAGATCACGGATTTTTCGCCGTCACCCTTGAGTGCAACGCGGTCAAATTCTTTACATAGTGGTACTTTGCTCGTGGGTAGCGCGCTGACAAATGCCTGAGTCAAAATGATTTCTTCCGCGCGCGCAATTTGTGCGACGAAGGCAGCGTCATTAACGGTATCGCCAAAGGCATCGCCCTGTTTGAGCAGCACTGAACCAAAATTGATGCCAATACGTAATTGCAAACTGCCACCTTCAGACGCCACCGACTGCTGGATCAGCTTGGCTGCTTCCAGCGCATGTTGTGCACTGTTGAAACGCACCATCACTTCGTCGCCCAGAGTTTTGATCAGTAGGCCTTGATGTTGCTCAACAAGCGAGGTCACCCGTACCAATAGCTGCCGAATTTTAAATTCGGCAGCGTGGTTGCCCAAGGCTTTATATAAGCTTGAGCTGCCGCACACATCGGCGAACATAATCGCGCATTGGCTGCTGTTCGTGTCTTGTGGCGGTGGGTTTGACGGTTTAGTCGGCAAGAGACTAGTACCTTTATGGCTGAGGCGTGATTATGAAGCTATCTTCCTTGGGATACAATTCAGGCCTTTGCCATGAATCTAGGGTGATAGCGTGGTAACTTTGCTATCCTGCACTCGCCCACATGGCCGCTAATGAAGGAGCAGCCCCTCGGCTAGCGACAAGCCAAGGCTATGGGCACACATTTTTCGTACAGTCTTATGGTGAGATTGTACTCACTCTACCTAAAGGGAGTTTTACACATGGCTACAGTAACGTTACATGGCAACCCGTTTGAAACCGTTGGTAATCTACCGGCCGTAGGTTCAAAAGCACCAGCGTTCACACTTGCTGGCGCTGACTTGTCTGACCTGACCTTGGCATCTTTGGCCGGCAAGCGCGTTGTGCTCAATATCTTTCCATCCATTGATACACCTACTTGCGCAACCTCTGTGCGCGAATTCAATGCCAAGGCTGCGTCGTTGAATAATGTTGCCGTTGTGTGCATATCCGCAGACTTGCCGTTTGCGCTAGGCCGCTTCTGCGGTGCCGAAGGTATTTCCAATGTTAGCGTTGGTTCAACTTTCCGTTCAAGCTTCGGCGCCGATTACGGTGTTGCCTTTAAAACCGGCCCACTCACCAAATTGTTATCGCGCGCCGTTGTGGTTGTGGATACCGATGGCAAGGTGCTGTTCACTGAGCAGGTTGCTGAGACAGGTGATGAGCCTAACTATGCAGCCGCTTTGAAGGTGCTTGGTTAATTTTTTAGTGCTTTAGTAGGGAGCCCCGCTTTGCGGGGCTTTTTTTTGCTACGTCGAAAGGTGTATTTTTTAGCGAGTAGGCGGGCAATAGAACAAACATGAGGGGACGGGAGAATACCCTTCGGGCTCGGTCACCAGGCCTAGCCTGGCTGCGTTCGGCGGCGGCCTACCCGCAATATTTATCCTGTTGCGCGCGCATCAAGTTCATACATGGAGGCTTGGTATTAGTTAAGTTGAGACTCATTATTGATTTTTTAAAAATGATAACTATCGCTCTCACTCCCTGACGTGTTTGTGCTTGAATGGCTACAGCTAAATAGCTGTACCTCAATAGTTGTATGAACTATCAATCCGAACAATAGGGGTTAACCTATGCAAAACTCAACGTGCAAGCCTGATAGCGACGACGAAAAAATTAACCAAATTAGAGCTATTCAGAAGAAAATGAAGGCCAGTCAGTTCGAGAAGGTCTTTGTTGAAACTGATGCAGGGGAACAGATTCTTATACCCTTAGATCTTTTTATCGGTAACCCGGCGAACAATATCTATAACACGCTGACCAGAAAGGCAGAGCACATCGCGGCAGATGCACGCACAAAGAAGACGCGTAAATAGAGCAAACAATGCGGGCGCGCGTGAATACCCGCCAAGCCTAGCTTGGCGGCGTTCGGCGGCACGCAACACCTTGCATTACAAACGCTTACCTCACCCCTACAGCTAGACGGCGCCCTCCATGTCGCCAACGCCCAGAAATATTTATCCTATCACCCGCGCACCACATTCAAACATGGGCGTTAGTCATGAGTTCGCAGCTTGCTTAGCGATGCTTTTGTTGCGTCATGAAAGGGCGAGCTTTAGCGGCTCCGGGCGACTATATTTAGCCGTCTGGTTAATCAACTTGCAAGGGGATGCTACACAGCACACTCTTTTAGTCCGGCAAGAAATAAAAGAAACCAAATGTTCGCCATTAGAATCGACAGGAAAATTGCCTCTCTAGCGAATTTTGGAATGTTTTTATAGCAGTATAAGTAACCTATTACTATGTACTCAGCCGCAAGCCAGACAAGGGACAGATAAAAAAAGTTCGTGTAACACGGTTGGCTCGGTAGGCCGAAACAGATGTAGCCGAACGCCGCTACAGAACAGCTACATAAAATAAGTAACACCGCTGTGCTAACGGTAACTCTCCAGTTTGTTACGGACGTTGATAGTAGTCTGTCCTTTATGTCGGTAATATTTTTCATTTGATCCTGTTTCTTAGCGAGTCGGTGCGATACTAGTTTATTGGTGCCTGTAAAGCGAATAGTCTTTTTCGCGTTAATTGGGGTTATTAACTGGACACCCATGGTAACTACTAGGTGGTATTGATTCGACATCACAGCAAAGGCGTAAACTTCTATCGCGAAAAATGTCGTCCTCGCTGACGCCACAAAGAAAGGCACGCCGCACACAGCGCGATACGCAGTGATAGTAGGGTGTGGTTGACGAGCAGATTAACTGTTTGCGAGGGTTGGTCATCCTTGACTGTTAGTTTTCTATTTGAATTTATAGGCCTTCCAGCGTGATCTGGCGATGGTTCGATTGGCTTAAAGTGTGTTAGTTCGTTAAAACGAACTGCTTATGGTGGGTGTTCTTAGCTTAGAAAACCAGGATTGAATTAGTTTTTTACACATCTAACCGAAAACATATAATCTTTTGAGCTTGTAGCGCGTCGGATTTCACCTTTGTGTATGTTCCACCAAGAGTAAGCCAGTGTGCGGATAATGGCGTTTTTTTCGGATGCACTGCTCGCGGTCCAAAATTCAGTGTAGTCGCCTTGAGTGATGTACCAGCCGTTCCATTTAACGCCAGCGGGTCTTGCGAAGAATTGGTGCTTATTAACTAGCGCTGGATTGAATTTTGTAAATAGGCCATCGGGTTGCGCTTCTTTAAGTTGCACGCCCAAATAATTGTCACCGCCGCGCCAGCCTTCTTTATGGAGTTCTTCGTCAGGCATACCAATGGTGCGCTCCAACGTTTTCCAGTCGTCATCGGTGGCGACTCGCCAACCCACGGGGCAAAGGTTTCTTTGATCAGAGACATCATGCCAGTCGTATAGTCGGCCGTATTTTAACAGGTTTGCTTTATCATCTTTTGGTACAGCGCCAGATCTTATGGTTGAACCATCTTGAAATTTGGTACTTCTCAGATTTTCAGCTAGCCAAATTTGATCGCCAATATTGACGGTGCGGTAAACGTTGCCCTCTATGTCCTGAACCGAGTGTTCGAGTTTATTTAACTCATTGTTGACAACTTTGGCTGATGATGTCGCCGCAATAACCATACTTGCTCCGATAGATAAGATGAGTTTTTTCATAATGAGTGCTTTGCATGAGTAGTAAGCAAATCACTTTAACTCTCAAATCAGTATTAAAAAAGGCGGTAAAGTCTTTAAAATATGCCTATTTGTATTGTGTTGTTGTAGTGGCTAAGACAGATTTTCAAGTAGTGCTTGAGAATGGCTCCATTGCTTGGGTGACTGCCCATACATTCGCTTAAACTCCCGGCTAAATTGTGAAGAGCTTACATAGCCCACTTTCATGGCTGCCTCACTCACATTCATTCCTGCGGCAATCGTCATCGCGGCCTTATTAAGGCGCATTGATTTCATAAACTGAATGGGTGACATTCTGGTGGCTTGTTTAAATTTGCGATGGAAAACTGCTCGGCTCATGCCCACTAAAGAAGCTAGTTGATCAATAGTGACATTTTTGCCTAGGTTCATGGACAGATGCTCGATCGATCGAGCAATCTCATTACCGACGCCAAAAGCTCTTCGTGCTGAGATACCGGCGTCGCCTTTCAATATGGCGTAGTACAGCTCTCGTAATCTGCTCTCGCCTAAGATTGAGGCATCCATTGTGCTTTCGAGTTGAAGCAACCTAAATAACGCATCTGCGAACGCATCATCCCAGTTCGCCAAGGAAAGCCCTTGCGGCTGTGAACTGCTTTTGGGTTGTTTAATCAAGCCTTTGGCGCTCGCCATTTCTATAGCAAGTTCAGTCATTACCTTGATGTCTAAGGAGATATAGACGCCAAGCAGTGGCTCCTCTAGAGAGGCCTCTGGCGTGCCAGCTTCAACAGGCAATGAAACAGTGCAGCATAGGTACTGACTGTTGTCGTAGATATATCGGTCGCCATCGAGGATCGCTTCTTTTCTACCGCTTAATATAACAATAACTGTGGGCTCGTAAACCGCAGGAGCGCAGGGAATCGCATGGGTGACCTTAAATAAACTCACCCCCTTTATGCCGGTTTCAACCATGCCATCGTTCACGATGCGCTTTTCTACCATCTGTTTTATTTCGTGCTTTATCATTTTCTCATTTCCGTACAGGTTTGATATGAATAGGCATGTTTTAGAGAGAAATTGACCTATTATAACCTATATTTGATAGTTATATTGCATTTCTAGATACAGTACTCCTGCCGATAGCGACATGCAAATTAGATGAATGCGCTATCTAAACGCTCTACGTCACAACAAAGGTACCCATGATGACAAACCAACCATTTGGCAAAAAAGGCTGGACTCCGGCACGTATAGATTCACTGGCTGGCAGAACCTACGTACTCACTGGTGCTAACAGTGGTGCTGGCTTTGAAGCAGCTCGCATCCTACTTGCCAAAGGGGCAAAAGTTGTGATGTTGAACCGTAACCCAACTAAGACGGCATCGGCCATTGCAACGCTGAAGCAGACGTTGGGGCAGCATATTGACGTGCGCTTTATCCGGGTCGATCTGGGAGTGCTTGATTCTGTGCGTAACGCGGCAAACGAATTGCTTAGTTCCATACCATCCATCGATGCGCTGATCTGTAATGGCGCGATCGCACAATTACCTAAACAGCATCTCACCGTCGATGGCTTTGAAAGCCAGTTGGGAGTAAATCACTTTGGACATTTTTTGCTGTGTGGTCTGCTGTTTGATCGTATCAACGAGGCTCAAGGCCGAATCGTGATGGTGGGAAGTAATGCTTACAAAATGGGACTAAAGCGCATCAAGTTTGAAGACTTAAATTTTGATAAAAAATACACTGCTTGGGACTCCTACGCGCAAAGTAAGCTTGCGCAGATGATGTTTGGCTACGAGTTACAGCGTCGTATTAAGGCTGCGGGCAAAAACGTTGAGGTGCAGGTTTGTCACCCCGGCGCCTCTCGCACTAACCTGTTAATGGATACTGCTGGCACGTTTAATAAAATCCTTTGGTCGGTGATGTCTCGTATCATCGCGCAATCTGCCGAAAAAGGCTCGTGGCCTGAAGTTATGTGCGCAACAGAGCGAGGTTTGAAAGCCGCAACGCTTTATGGGCCTACCAAGCGAGCGAACACCGTTGGCCCGGTGGGCGAAAATAAGCTCGATAAGGTAGCTCTAGATCAGGAAATGGCAGCGAAACTGTGGACGTTATCGCTAGAAAAAACATCGTTAAAATGGTCGCTGTGAGTTGTGGAAAAGTGTTGATAAACAAGATGCTGATGCTAATAACGCTATGTTTAATGGCGTGCTCGTCACCAAATGTCTACAACGATCTCAATGTATCTTCACCAATCGTGCAGAGTGAATATGAGCTTGGTATTGCGTTTGGTGGCGGCGGTGTACGTGGCTTCATGCACTTAGGTGTGATCAAAGCATTGGAGGAGGCTGGCATAAAAGCCGATGTGGTTAGTGGCACATCAGCAGGCTCAATTGCCGCCACGTTATACGCTTCTGGAATGAGCTTTGAAGAAATGGCGGTAGCCATTGAAAACATCGGAATGTTTGATATTGCAGACTTTGTCCTGTCGTCAAAAGGTTTGGTCAATGGTAAGAGTCTATCCGACTGGGTAAACGCGCAAGTGGCGTATGACGATCTCGCGGATATGCCAATACCTGTAGCGGTTACCGCTACGAATATGACAACACATAAAACGGTGATTATTCGTTCGGGCAATCCGGGCAAAGCTGTACAAACCTCTTCGACGATCCCAGGCGTTTTTTTACCGGTCGAGCATTTGGGGGATATCCTGATAGATGGCGGTATTTTCAGTGTTGTTCCTGTTTACACAGCGAGAAAGTTAGGTGCAAAAAAAGTTATTGCCGTCGACATTTATTGCGCCAATCAAACTAAACCCGGGGCTTCTGCTAGCAAGCTGACACTAGCAGTATTCAGGATGCAGAGTTGTCGTCTCTCTCAGCAAGAACTAGAGAGTGCCGATGTTGTCATTGCGCCCTTGTATGAGCCAGCTGGCAGTGCAGCATTTGATGACAAGGAAAAGGCCATTGAGGCGGGGTATATCGCTACTATGGCGGTAATCACGCAGATTAGATCTGGTCTGAACTAGCGCGGGTAAAATTGATGATAGGTGCGCCGTAATCTTTAACTAATCTATTTCTCTCAAATCATAAATATTGCAGATGCATTGGCCACTCATAAGGAGCTGTTATAGATTGGGCCAGACTTAGCGGTAATTATCTTGATGGTGTTTAGAGCTAACAAACAGACCTGCCAAAATAGGTGAATTGGTGCTGTGTTAAAAACTTTTGCGGGTTTGTGCTTTTCGCGGAATGACGATCATATCTGTCGGGCTAACTCACCCCACCATTTCACAAGCCACAGGGACGTGGCGCTAGCGAGTCAATATAGGGAGATATTGATCGAGCGGTGAAGTGGTGGGGTGAGTTGGCTTCGTGGGGGAGGTGAGGGGTAGGGCGTGCTCGCGGAGTTTAGAATCTGTTTTGAACTAGTGACAAACGTTGCCTAGGCACTTGGGTCTTTGACCCGCCGTCGCTGTGCTTCTGCGCCCAAAATCGTTCCCAACGATAGTGACAAACGCCATCCAGGCGTTTGGGTCTTCGACCCGCCGTCGCGGTACTCCTGCGCCCAAAATCGTTCCCGACGATAGTGACAAACGCCATCCAGGCGTTTGGGTCTTCGACCCGCCGTCGCGGTGCTCCTGCGCCCAAAATCGTTCCAGACGATTTTGTCGCGGGCCTCTGGTACCAACAAAAAAGCCCCGTCCGATGGACGAGGCTTATCTTTGCTGAGAGATGGGCCGGACTAATGGTAATAGCCTAGGGGCTATTGTCACCCCTTCGGGGCAGCGCTATCGCTCGTTCAAATTCAATTGAATTTGTCGCACCGGATGGTCCGGCATTCCGGGTGCCTTAGTTGACAAACGCCATCCAGGCGTTTGGGTCTTCGACCCGCCGTCGCGGTGCTCCTGCGCCCAAAATCGTTCCCGACGATTTTGTCGCCGGCCTCTGGTACCAACAAAAAGCCCCGTCCGGATGAATGAACGAGGCTTTTCTTTGCTGAGAGATGGGCCGGACTAATGACAATAGCCTAGGGGCTATTGTCACCCCTTCGGGGCAGCGCTATCGCTCGTTCAAATTCAATTGAATTTGTCGCACCGGCGGTGCCGATCTCGCCGGCCTCTGGTACCAACAAAAAAGCCCCGTCCGGATGAATGAACGAGGCTTTTCTTTGCTGAGAGATGGGCCGGACTAATGACAATAGCCTAGGGGCTATTGTCACCCCTTCGGGGCAGCGCTATCGCTCGTTCAAATTCAATTGAATTTGTCGCACCGGATGGTCCGGCATTCCGGGTGCCTTAGTTGACAAACGCCATCCAGGCGTTTGGGTCTTCGACCCGCCGTCGCGGTGCTCCTGCGCCCAAAATCGTTCCAGACGATTTTGTCGCCGGCCTCTGGTACCAACAAAAAAGCCCCGTCCGTTGGACGAGGCTTTTGTGTTGGTACCAGAGGCCGGACTCGAACCGGCACGCTTTTAAGGGCGCGGGATTTTGAATCCCGTGTGTCTACCAATTTCACCACTCTGGCTTAAAACTGTGTGTGGCATTATTTGCCGCTCGGGCAAAACCACTGTTCTCAGACGCTTGGCGTTTGAGAGTGCGTGATTATAGCGGCGACTTTTGGCTCGTCAACTGGTTTCTTCTAAACTCTGTCATCTTGTTCTGTGGCTGCAGAGATAGTGACTCATTGAAAGGATGGCGTGCTGGTTAGGCGTTGCTGATTAATTAGGCAATTGGCGCCGACGGGCTTTTGCTATACCCTTGCCGTCCTTTTCGGTGTGCATATTTTTGCCGCCAATTCATTTGGTTAACCAGTAACGAGTCCATGCGTAGGCAAGATTTCTTTTATCAGCTTCCCGACGAGCTTATTGCTCGCAACCCCATGCCCGAGCGCACCAGCAGCCGGTTATTGCAGCTGGATGGCCCAACGGGCGCCCTGCAACACGGTCAGTTCGCCGAGGTGCTTAATTTAGTTGAACCCGGTGACCTTATGGTGTTTAACGACACTCGGGTTATTCCCGCGCGGGTCTTTGGCCAGAAGGCGAGTGGTGGGCAGGTAGAAGTGCTGGTTGAGCGTGTGATCGATCGCTTCAACGTGAAAGCCCATGTGCGCTCGAGTAAATCGCCCAAGGCCGGCAGCCATCTTATTCTGGAAGATGGCTCTAAAGTGCATGTGGAGGGCAGGGAAGAGGCCTTGTTTTTGCTGCGCTTCGAAGCCCCAGCGCTGGAGCTATTGGAACAAATTGGCCATATGCCGCTGCCGCCTTATATAGATAGAGCCGATGCCGCCGCGGACCGGGAGCGCTATCAAACGGTGTACGGCAAGAAAGTGGGCGCTGTTGCCGCACCAACTGCCGGCCTGCATTTTGACGAAGGTTTGCTCAAGGCCCTGCAGGCAAAGGGCGTAAATCTCGCTTTTGTGACCTTACACGTTGGCGCTGGCACCTTTCAGCCGGTGCGGGTAGACAATGTGTTTGAACATAAAATGCACAGCGAAGTGATGGAGGTAACTCAGGAGGTCTGCGACCAGGTGAATACCACCAAGGCGGCGGGCAAGCGAGTGATTGCCGTGGGTACCACTTCGGTGCGCTGTTTAGAAACCGCCGCGCAACACGGTTCCATGACCCCTTACCAAGGTGAGACGCAAATTTTTATCTACCCAAGCTACCGCTATAAAGTGGTAGATGCCTTAATTACTAATTTTCACCTGCCAGAATCGACGCTACTTATGTTGGTGTCGGCCTTTGCCGGTTACCGCCAAGCGATGGATGCCTACCGCGAAGCTGTGGCCGAGCGCTATCGCTTCTTTAGTTATGGCGATGCGATGTTTATTACCCGCAACCCCAATGCCTGTGATGAGCCAGTAGGCGAGCAACTCGGAGTGTAATACCTGTGTCATTTATGCAATTTGAAGTTGATAACACCGATGGCCGCGCCCGCCGTGGCCGCTTGAAGTTTCCCCGCGGCGTGGTGGAAACGCCAGCGTTTATGCCGGTGGGAACTTACGGCACGGTAAAGGGTATGTTGCCGCGCGATATTGTAGACATTGGTGCGCAAATTATTTTGGGCAACACCTTCCATTTAATGTTGCGCCCAGGCACAGAGGTGGTGAAAGCCCACGGTGACCTGCACGATTTTATTCAGTGGCAAGGGCCGATATTGACCGACTCGGGCGGTTTTCAGGTATTTAGCCTCGGCAAAATGCGCAAAATTACCGAGCAGGGCGTGGTGTTTAAATCGCCTATTAACGGCAGCCCAGTCGAGTTAAACCCAGAAATTGCCATGCAAGTGCAGCGCGATTTGGGTTCAGACATCGTCATGATTTTTGATGAATGTACGCCTTATCCTGCCACCGTGCCGCAGGCGCGCGAGTCAATGGAATTGAGTTTGCGCTGGGCCAAGCGCTCGAAAGATGCCCATGGGGATAATCCATCGGCCTTGTTTGGTATTGTGCAGGGTGGCATGTATGAAGATTTGCGCTCGGAATCGCTGAAAGGCTTAACCGATATCGGTTTTGATGGCTATGCCATCGGCGGTTTATCCGTGGGTGAGCCGAAAGAGGATATGGTGCGCGTGTTGAATCATGTGGTGCCTGAGATGCCGGCGGATAAACCCCGTTACCTCATGGGCGTGGGCAAGCCAGAAGATATCGTTGAGGCGGTGCGCCGCGGCATCGATATGTTTGATTGTGTGATGCCCACGCGCAATGCGCGCAACGGCCATCTGTTTACCACCACCGGTGTGATTAAAATTCGCAACGCCGTACATCGCAATGACACCAACAGTTTAGATGCTGCCTGTGATTGTTATACCTGTACGAATTTTAGCCGCGCTTATTTGCACCACTTGGATAAATGCGGTGAGATTTTGGGCGCGGAATTAAACACCATTCACAATTTGCGTTTTTATCAGCGCATCATGGCGGAATTGCGCGATGCTATCGCGCAAGGGCAATTGGAAAGCTATGTGGCAACGTTTTATGCTCGCCAAGGCCGCGCTGTGCCGCCTGGGCCTGAGCACCGAGGTTGATGGCTTCGCAACACGCAGTATGAGTAAGCGCGGCTGTTGCCGTATGGCATGTTGAGCCGGCTCCGGAAGCGGGTATAATCCTCAACCTTGCAATTTCGGCTCGCGCCCTTATCTAAGTCAGACAATAAAAAGGCGTGGTTACACACCTTCTGATCAAATTTTGCACACATTATAAATAACGGGGCGTTTATTGCGCCCATCACGGAAACCACTATGTTGAATCGCTACCCACTGTGGAAGAGCCTGCTGATATTGGCAGTTATTGCCTTGGCGTTTGTCTTTGCCATGCCAAACCTCTACGCGCCTGACCCAGCCGTACAAATTTCTGGTGAGTCTAGCGCCATGGAGTTGGATCAAGCGGTGCTCAATAATGCGACCAAAGCCTTGTCGGCTGAGGGCATTGAGCACTTTGGCGAAACCGTTAGCGCCAAAGCGGCACTGATTCGGTTAACCAAAGTTGAAGACCAATTGCCAGCCAAGCGCATCATTCAGCGCGCCCTGGGTGACAGCTACGTGGTTGCGCTCAATATGGCGCCAACTACGCCCGAATGGCTTAGATCCATGGGGGCGGGCCCAATGAAATTGGGTTTGGATTTATCCGGTGGTGTGCACTTTTTGATGGAAGTGGATACCAAATCCGCTATCGCCAAACGCCAGGAGTCGAGCATTGCAGAATTTAAAGGCAAATTGCGCGACGAGCGTATCCGCTATGTCTCTGTTGAGCTAAGTGATCAAGGCGTGATTACTGCGGTGTTTCGCTCGGCCGAAGATCGCGATGCGGCCTCGGATATTTTCCGCAAGGATTTTGCCGACCTCACCCGTGACGTCGCCGATAACAGCGATGGCACTTTCGCCGTTACCGCCACCTTCAGTGAAGCGGCGATTCGCGAAATTGAAAATTACGCGGTGAGTCAAAACTTAACCACCTTGCGCAACCGCGTGAATGAGCTGGGTGTGTCTGAGCCTATCGTGCAGCGCCAAGGCCGCAACCGCATCGTGGTTGAACTGCCCGGCGTACAAGATACCGCCGAGGCCAAGCGTGTTATCGGTAAAACCGCGAACCTAGAGTTTCGTTTAGAGGCGAAACCGAGTGAGCTGGTAACCAACAAAGAGCGTTTCGATTTTAAAAGTGAAGAAGATCAGCGTCGCACCGGTGGCGCCGACCTCGAGCGCGCGTTGATTATTGCCGGCGATCACGTATCGGGTGCAAAAAGCAGTTTTGACCCAGAGAGCAATCAGCCGCAGGTAAACATTAATCTCGATAGTATCGGCGGCACCAAAATGCACCGCGCTACGCGTTCTAATGTTGGCCGCCGCATGGGCGTGCTGTTTATCGAATACAAGACCCGTTTAGATCGCAGCACCAACGAAGCGGGCGAAGAAGTTGTGACGCCGCGCCAAATTGTTGAAAAAGAAATTATCAGCTTGGCCACTATTCAGAGTGCCTTGGGTGTGCAATTTCGTATTACTGGCTTAGATAATGCGGCTGAAGCGTCTGAGTTGGCGTTGTTGTTGCGCTCCGGTGCATTGGCGGCGCCTATGTACTTTGTTGAAGAGCGGACGATAGGCCCATCACTGGGTGCCGAAAATATTCGTTTAGGTGTAACCTCTGTTCAAATCGCCTTTGCCGTCGTACTAATTTTTATGGTGCTGTACTACAAAGTTTTTGGTTTGGCGGCCAATATCGCGCTGGCGGCTAACGTGGTGCTGTTGGCGGCGTGTATGTCGCTGTTAAGCGCTACCTTAACCTTGCCCGGTATTGCCGGTATCGTCTTGACGGTGGGTATGGCGGTGGATGCCAACGTGCTTATTTTCTCGCGAATAAAGGAGGAAATAGCCAACGGCTTACCGACCCAGTCTGCTATTAATGCGGGCTATGAGCGGGCGTTTACCACCATCCTCGATGCTAACGTCACCACCTTGATTGTCGCCGTTATTCTTTATGCGATTGGAACCGGCCCCGTTAAAGGCTTTGCGGTAACGCTGAGCTTGGGTATTTTAACCTCCATGTTTACGGCCATTATGGTGTCACGTTTAGTGATCAATACCATTTATGGCGGCCGTAGCGTGAAGAAAGTGTGGATTTGAGGGCGCGACCATGAGCATTGCAAATAAAACAATTAATTTTATGGGTAGCCGTATTATCGCTACCATTTTTTCAGGGTTACTCCTGATCGGCTCTATTGGTTCTCTGGCCGTTAACGGTTTGCAGTTCGGCTTAGACTTTACTGGCGGTATGCAGATTGAAGTTCGCTACGAGCACAAAGCCGATTTAGAGCAGATTCGCACTACCTTAACTGAGGCAAATTACAGCAATGTGATTGTTGTGAATTTTGGTTCCGATGAAGATGTGCTGATACGCATGCAGCAAGATTTTACCGAGAGCTTAGGTAATGAAGTTGTTGCGCACTTAAAATCCCATGAGAGTGGCCAAATCGAGCTGCGCCGAGTCGAATTTGTTGGCCCGCAAGTGGGTGAAGAATTACGCGATAGCGGTGGCATTGGTATGCTGTTTGCGCTAGTGGTGGTAATGGCCTACGTGGCATTGCGCTTCCAGTGGAAGTTTGCCGTGGCGGCGGTTGCCGCTTTGGTGCACGACGTGATTATTACCCTCGGCTTTTTCTCCGTGTTCAAAATTGGTTTTGATCTGTCGGTATTGGCGGCGGTGTTGGCTGTGGTCGGTTACTCGTTAAACGATACCATTGTGGTGTTTGACCGCGTGCGGGAAAACTTCCCAGTGCTGCGTAAAACCGAATCACTCGAAGTGGTTAACGTGTCGTTAACTCAAACCCTCGATCGTACCTTGATGACCTCAGGCACCACGTTAATTGTACTGATTGTGTTGTACATGTATGGCGGTGAGTTGTTGCAAGGTTTCTCGGCCGCACTATTGGTGGGTATCGTTATTGGTACTTACTCTTCTATTTACGTGGCTTCAAACTTGCTCTTGAGCTTGAACATCATCAAGGAGGATTTAATGCCGCCGGTGAAGGAAGGCGCCGAGGTAGACGATCTGCCTTAAGGGAATGTAAATGGCGGCTTCGGTCGCCATTTTTGTATTTGGTGTACTATGCCTTATCTGAATTGTGCCTGCGTGGATTGCGATTATGAGCGACAGTGAAAGTCTGAGAGAAACACTAGGCTATTTATCTCTGAGTTCTGCAGATTTGAGTAAAGCGTCCCCAGACGAAATGCGCGCGCAGTTGGAGCGTTACAACCGTATTTTCCATGGCAGCGGTTGTGGTTTTTGGGAGTGGAATCTCGATACCAATCAGCTGTACTGGGAAGGGCGCTTCTGGGATGGCTTGGGTTACGATGCCAAAGTGCGAAGCAGCATGACCAGCGCATCTGACATGTTTAAATTTGTCCATCCCGATGACGTCTCGGTGATTGAAGCGGCGGTGCAAAACCATGTCATCCACGGTGCTCCTTATTGCGCTGAATACCGTATTCGAAAAGCGGACGGCGATTATGCCTGGACTCAAACCCGAGGCTCCTCCCGCCGGGCTGCCGATGGCAAGGTACACTTTTTATCCGGCGTAAACGTCGACATTACCGAGCTCAAAGAGACCACCGCGCGTCTGATTGAGAGCGAAGCGCGGCACGAGCGCATTATCGAAGCCTCCAACGACGGTATTTGGGAGTGGAGTCGGGAAGATAAGACCCTCGATTTTTCCAACCGCTGTTGGCAGCAGTTGGGTTATGAAGAGCACGATGAAGTGCTAACCCGCGGGCGAAATCGATTGCAGTTGTGGTATGAGTTGATGCACCCGGAAGATGTGCCGCGCTTTAAAGATACCCTGGCTGCGCACATCAACAACAATCAGCCGTTTGATATTGAGTATCGCATGAAGGCCGTGGACGGTCGCTACCGCTGGATCAAGGGTAGGGGGTCTGCATCGCTAGATGCGGCTGGCGAGGTGGTCAGCATGGCGGGCAGTAATATGGATATTACCTTAATCAAAGAAGCGGAAGAGCGAGTCATGCAGGCCAAGGAAGCGGCTGAGCGCGCTAATCGTGCCAAGTCAGATTTTTTATCCAGTATGAGCCATGAGCTTCGCACCCCGTTAAATGCCATTATGGGTTTCGCACAGTTATTTGATTACGACAATAATCTAACCGCTGAACAGCAGGAAAATGTGCGAGAAATTCGCAAGGCTGGCAGTCATTTATTGCAGCTTATCAACGATGTATTGGATTTGGCGAAAATTGAATCAGGCAAGCTTACGCTATCGCTGGAGCCCGTGTTGCCGGCACGCGTGGTGCGAGAGTGTGTTCAGTTGGTACAGTCTTTAGCCGATAGTCGCGCGATAAAAATGAGTATCGATTTTCGCAAGTGGTCTGGTACTTATATTCACGCCGATAGTGTGCGATTAAAACAGGTGTTACTTAACCTCATGAGTAATGCGATTAAATATAATCGTATGGGTGGCTCGGTTGAGGTTGTTTTCTATATGTCTGATGAAGAAAATGTGCGAATAGGCGTGCGTGATTCGGGCTACGGTATTCCCGACGTGAAGCGCAAGGAGATGTATCAGCCATTTAACCGGTTGGGCGCAGAGGGCGGAAAGATCGAAGGCAGTGGTGTTGGCTTGGTGATTACTCGGCGCTTAATGGAAATGATGGGTGGCACCATCGATTTTGAAAGCCGCGTTGGCCACGGCACTACCTTCTGGATCACCTTTAAAAAATCTGAACAGCAAGATGCTGTGCCTTTCAATGTGACGAACACGCCCCTAGCGCGTGCCGAGTTGAATATTTCCAAGCCGCACCGGGTTTTATATATCGAAGATAATCCATCCAATATTCGCGTTATTCGTCAGTTTTGCCAGCGCTTTGACTTGCTGCAGCTGGAAGTTGCCGAGGAGGCTTTTTTTGGTTTGTATAAGGCGCGTACCTTTTTACCCGACTTTATTATTTTGGATATCAACCTGCCCGGCATGGATGGCTACGAAGTGCTGGAAGTGCTAAAGGCCGATCCGCAATTGGCCGATATACCCGTTATTGCGCTGTCTGCGAATGCAATGAGTCTTGATGTCGAGCGAGGCAGGAAGGCCGGCTTTTTCGAATACCTTACCAAGCCTGTGGATATCAATGCGCTGATACTCACGCTCAATCGATTGGTCAGTTGAGGCGGTCACGCGGCGTGCCAGATGGGCAAATCGATTCGCTAATAAAGTGGTGCACTGGCTAATTAATACAATAAAAAAGGGATGCCTGAGCATCCCTTTTTTATTAAGCCGCTGGATTATTTACCAATGTGGCCCATGTGATTGCCAACCACTTGCAGTAGTGGTTTAAATACTTTTGGCCCGCCGCAGACAATGTTGCCGCTATCCATGTAGCTATTGCCACCTTTAAAATCGGAGATCAAGCCACCGGCTTCTTTTACCAGTAGTACGCCTGCGGCGATGTCCCATTCATTTAAATTCATTTCCCAGAAACCGTCATAGCGACCGGCGGCGACGTAGGCGAGATCTAACGAAGCCGCGCCTGGGCGACGAATACCAGCGGTTTGGCCAGCAATTTCTTTAACGGCCGCGAGATAAGGGTCTATGTGCTCTAGCGCCCAGCCATTAAACGGAATGCCGGTTCCGATCAGGCCGCCCTCTAGGCCGCGGCGGGACGAGACGCGGATGCGGCGGCCATTGAGCATGGCGCCTTTGCCTTTACTGGCGGTAAATTCTTCGCGCTTCATGGGATCGTAAACCAGAGCGTGCTCTAAAACGCCTTTGCGTTTGCAGGCTATGGAAATGGCAAAGTGGGGGATGCCATTGATAAAGTTGGTGGTGCCGTCGAGCGGGTCGATAACCCATTCGTAGTCGCTGTCGCCGCTCTTGCCGATGCTTAATCCGGACTCTTCGCCGCGCATGTTGTGATCGGGGTAGGCTTTGCGCAGGTGATAAATCACCTCTTTCTCTGCCGCCCTGTCGACTTCGGTAACAAAGTCATTTTGGCCTTTGGTTTCAATGGCGACAAATTCTACACGCTCCAAAGCGCGTTCAATCAGTTCTCCAGCCTTGCGCGCAGCGCGCAGAGCAATGGTCAGCATGGGTTCCATGGGGACTCCGACAGGGCAGTTGAGTTTTAAGAGAGCGCAGTTATCGCTGGGTAGTGCCTGTGTAGGCGCCTACGGGATAATTGGGGGCGCGGATTATAACAGTAGCCTCGGTCTTTAGCATAGGGGCTTGCTGTTAATTAGCCACTATTTCGGTGGGCGCCTGTCTGGGCTTTTGCTACAATGCGCGCCATTTTTACGCCCGTGGGTAATCATATGCCAGACAAGACAGAAGATTGGTTTCAGCAGGTCAGGATCGTACTGGTTAATACCAAGGCCTCAGGCAACATTGGCGGCGCTGCGCGGGCGATGAAGAACATGGGTTTAAGCAACCTGTGGCTAGTGGAGCCGCGCGAATACCCATCGGCCGAGGCTACGTGGCGCGCGTCCAATGCCACGGATGTGCTTGACGGTGCTCACGTGGTGGCCACCTTAGCTGAAGCTATTGGAGATTGCGGCTTAGTGATTGGTACCAGTGCCCGCGGGCGCAGTATTCCCTGGCCGATTCAAACCCCGCGCGAGGCCGCTGGCCAAGTGGCTGCCGAGGCGCGCCAGCACAAGGTCGCTATCGTGTTTGGTCGCGAAGACCGCGGTCTAACCAATGAAGAGTTGCAAGCTTGCAATCTGCATTTGCATATTCCGGCAAACGAGGAATATAGCTCGCTTAATCTCGCCACGGCGGTGCAAGTGATCTGCTACGAGCTGCGGATGATGATGCTGGAGCAGCGCGACGGCAAGGCGCCGCATTTCGACGATTGGGATCAGCCGCCAGCTAACAGCAATGAATTAGAGCATTACTACACCCACCTGCAAGAAACCTTGGAGCGGCTGGATTTCATTACCCACGATAACCCGCGCCAGACCATGACGCGCCTGCGCCGGCTATTTAATCGAGCCCGGCTAGATCAGATGGAGCTCAACATTTTGCGCGGTATCCTCACGGCAACGCAGAATTATATCTATCACACAGACCGCAAGGTGGCAGCACTAAAGGCGAGTGTTGATGAGGATGGCTCGGACAAGGGGTAATACCTGAGTGCTCTAGTAGGTTAAATACTTGACTGTAATAGTAGGGTATTTATAATGCTCGCATCGCCTGTGAGGCATAAATGTCTGATGGAACACGTTTATGAGACTGACAACTAAAGGTCGTTATGCGGTGACTGCCATGTTGGATTTGGCCATGCATATGCAGCAGGGCCCGACGAGCCTAGCCGATATATCCAAGCGCCAGGAAATTTCGCTGTCTTACTTGGAGCAACTTTTCTCGAAGTTGCGCCAGTCTGAGCTAGTCACCAGTGTCAGGGGCCCTGGCGGTGGCTACCGATTGAGCCGGGATGCCGACGATATTTTTGTTGCTCAGATTATCGATGCTGTCAACGAGTCGATAGATGCGACCAACTGCGGAGGCAGTGGCAACTGCCAGAACGGCAAGGTCTGTCTCACCCACAATCTGTGGAGCGACCTCAGTATGCAAATCCACCAGTTTTTGAATTCTATTAGTTTGTCGGCTTTGATGCAGCGCCACGATGTGCGCGCGGTTTGTACCCGTCAGGATGCCGATAGCGAGACCCAGTCATTGGTTTTATCGGAGCTTGCGCCCCAGTGAAGTTACCGGTCTATTTAGATTACGCCGCCACAACACCCGTCGACCCGCGCGTGGCCGAGGCGATGGCGCGTTGTTTAACCATGGATGGCGTTTTCGCCAATCCGGCTTCGCGCTCGCATATTTACGGTTGGCAGGCAGAAGAGCAGGTTGAGTTGGCGCGTCGTCATGTGGCCGAGCTATTAAGCGCCGACCCGCGCGATGTGGTTTGGACCAGTGGCGCCACTGAATCGAATAACTTGGCGCTGAAAGGCGTGTTTGAAGCGCTGAATTATCAGGGTCATCTCATTACCACTGCCATTGAGCACAAGGCGGTGATCGACCCAACAAAATGGTTGGAAGCGCGCGGTGTGGCCGTCACTTACTTGATGCCGGGCAAGGATGGCCGCGTTAGCGTCGAGCAGGTGCAGGCCGCGCTCCGGCCCGATACACGGTTAGTGAGTGTGATGCACATTAACAACGAAACCGGTGTGGTTAATCCTGTCGCGGACATCGGTGCGCTGTGTCGCGCCGCCAATGTTTTATTGCACGTAGATGCCGCGCAATCGGCAGGTAAAATCCCACTGGATGTAAGTGCCTTGCAGGTCGATATGCTGAGTTTGTCAGCGCACAAGTTTTATGGCCCTAAGGGTGTGGGTGCGCTCTATGTGCGCCGTGCTATCGCCCATCAGGTTAAGCCGCAAATTCACGGTGGCGGCCACGAGCGTGGGTTGCGCTCCGGTACGTTAGCGACCCATCAGCTGGTGGGTATTGGTGAAGCAGCGCGGCTTTGTATTGAACAGCAAGAGGCTGATGCCGAGCGCACAGCGCGCTTGCGCGATCAGTTGTGGCAGGGTATTTCGGGTTTGCCGACTATCGCACGCAACGGTTCAACGGAATGGCTGAGCCCGATTCATTTGAATGTTAATTTCGGCGCTGTGGATGGCGAAGCCTTGCTGTTGAGTTTGCGCGATATCGCCGTGTCGTCGGGCTCGGCTTGCACCTCTGCCAGCATGGAGCCGTCTTACGTCTTGAAGGCCATGGGTTTGACGGATGCGCAGGCGCACAGCTCGGTGCGTATATCGCTCGGGCGATTTACCACGGCGGACGATGTGCAGCGCGCTGTGGCGCACATAGTTGATGTTGTTGCCTCGTTGCAGTCGCAACCTGCGCTCGGTTGATGAGCCTGATCGATGGGCAAATTTTATTTAAAGCACAAGGGGTTCCTTGTGCCACATTACGCAGTAGAAGGTCCGTATGACTGAGCAAATTGATAAGGCACTGAAGCGCGAATATGAAGCGGGTTTCGTGTCGGCAATCGAATCGGAAACGTTTGCCCCCGGGTTAGATGAGGATGTTATTCATCGCATCTCTGCCATGAAGGGTGAGCCTGAGTGGATGCTCGAATGGCGGCTTAAGGCGTTTCGCAGCTGGCAGGAAATGGAAGAGCCTGAATGGGCGCACGTGGTTTACGACAAAATAAATTACCAAGCGATTTCCTATTACTCGGCGCCAAAAAGCATGAAGGATAGGCCTAAGTCACTGGAAGAAGTCGATCCCGAGCTGCTGCGTACCTATGAAAAATTGGGCATTCCATTGCTTGAGCAGCAAATGTTGGCCGGCGTTGCTGTGGACGCCGTGTTCGACTCGGTTTCGGTGGTCACCACCTTTCGCGAAAAGTTGGCCGAGGCCGGTGTCATTTTCTGCCCAATATCTGAGGCAGTGCAAAGCCACCCAGAGTTGGTGAAAAAATATTTGGGCAGTGTGGTGCCGCCTAAAGACAATTACTTCGCCGCGCTTAATTGTGCCGTGTTTACCGATGGCTCCTTTGTCTA
The DNA here is from genome assembly GCF_042853465.1 of Simiduia litorea. GTDB lineage: Bacteria > Pseudomonadota > Gammaproteobacteria > Pseudomonadales > Cellvibrionaceae > Simiduia > Simiduia litorea. Next base: position 1,465,343 of record NZ_AP031497.1, read on the forward strand.
CATTCCCAAGGGCACGCGCTGCCCGATGGAGTTGTCGACTTACTTCCGCATTAACGAACAAAATACCGGTCAGTTTGAGCGCACGCTAATTATTGCCGACGAGGGTAGCCATGTGAGCTACTTAGAAGGCTGTACGGCACCGCAGCGCGATGAAAACCAGCTGCATGCGGCGGTGGTTGAGTTGGTGGCAATGGACGATGCCGAGATCAAATACTCCACCGTTCAGAACTGGTACCCAGGTGACGAAAACGGCAAGGGCGGTATTTATAACTTCGTGACCAAGCGTGGTATCTGCCACGATCGCGCCAAAATCAGTTGGACGCAAGTGGAAACCGGTTCGGCGGTGACCTGGAAATACCCAAGCTGTATTTTGAAGGGCGATGATAGTATCGGTGAATTTTATTCTGTTGCCTTGACGCGCGGTAAACAGCAGGCTGATACCGGCACAAAAATGATTCACCTTGGGAAAAATACGCGCTCAACGATTATCTCTAAGGGTATTTCCGCCGGTCGCAGTAATAACAGTTACCGAGGCTTGGTGCGCATGAACCCAGGTGCCCACGGCGCACGAAATTTTACCCAGTGCGACTCCTTGTTGATTGGCGACAAATGCGGTGCTCATACTTTTCCCTATGTAGAAAGTCGCAACCCATCGGCCATTGTCGAGCACGAGGCGACAACGTCAAAGGTCAGCGATGACCAGATGTTCCTGTGTCAGCAACGTGGCTTGGATGCAGAAAAAGCGGTCTCCATGATCGTTAATGGTTTCTGCAAGGAAGTATTTAAAGAACTGCCCATGGAGTTTGCCGTTGAAGCGGGCAAGCTATTAGAAATTAGCCTCGAAGGCTCAGTGGGTTAAGTCGGATTTCAGGAAAATATTATGCTCTCGATTAAAAATTTACATGCGCGCGTTGAAGATAAAACCATCCTTAAAGGCTTGGAATTAGAGATAAAGCCCGGTGAGGTGCACGCGATCATGGGGCCTAACGGTGCCGGCAAAAGCACCTTGGGTTATGTGCTTTCAGGTCGCCCAGGCTATGAAGTAGAGCAGGGCAGTGCAGAGCTCAATGGTCAGAATTTGTTTGATATGGAAACGGAAGAGCGTGCCCGTGCCGGTGTTTTTTTAGCGTTTCAGTACCCGGTAGAGATTCCGGGTGTGAGTAATTTGGAATTTTTAAAAGCGTCGGTAGATGCCGCGCGCAAAGCCCGCGAAGAAGAGCCATTGAGCTCGGCTGAATTTTTGAAGTTGGCACGGGTGGCGTGTAAACAAGTGAACCTGCCGGTTGAATTTTTAAAACGCGGCGTCAACGAGGGTTTCTCGGGTGGCGAGAAAAAACGCAATGAAATCATGCAAATGATTTTGTTGGAGCCAACCCTGTGCATACTGGATGAAACCGATTCAGGTTTGGACATCGATGCACTTAAGGTGGTTGCCGAGGGTGTTAACAGCCAGCGCAACGAAAAGCGTAGCTTTATTGTTGTTACTCACTACCAGCGTTTGCTCGACTACATCAAACCTGATTATGTTCATGTGTTGTCGGACGGAAAAATTGTCAAAAGCGGCGGCCCAGAGTTAGCGCAAGAACTGGAGGCGCAAGGGTATAGTTGGCTGGTCAAAGATCCCGTAGCCGAGGTAAATGCCTAATGAGCGCTTGGCTTGAAACCACATTGGCCGGCATAGCACCGCAGGATTGGTTGGCGCCTAAGCGTCAGGCATCCCTCGCCCTGCTGCAGCAAGTGCCTTGGCCGAATCGCAAGCTCGAGGCTTGGAAGTACACGCCCGTTCGGGCGCTGGAAAAATCAAATTTTGCTCGCGCCGGTGCCGGTGAGGCTCACGCTTTGCAGGCTATCGAAGGCTTAAATAGCGTTGATATCATCATTCAAGATGGCAAGCCTGTGTTGCCAGCAGCGCTACCCGCTGGCGTTAGTATTACCTTGTTATCGCAGCCATCGGTGGCAGGGCAGTTGCTTTTTTGCGGCATCAAGCCCGAGCGCCATGTATTTGGTTTGCTTAACGATGTACTGGCTAACGATGGCCTGGTCATTGAGGTGGCACCGGATTGTCAGGTTGAGCGCCCGCTGCGTATTGTTTATCGCGTAAGTGACGCTGCCCAAGCGCATGGCCGGGTTTTGGTGCGCCTTGGCGCGCGCTCGAAACTTACCGTGGTGGAGCAGGCCGAGGATTCCAGCCCCAGCTTTAGCACTCACTTTGCCGAGTATCAGATTGAGGCCGACGCAGCGTTAGAGCACTATCGGTTTGCTTTGCAGACGGGCGGTGCATTGAACGTTGGTGGTTGTCATTTTTCGCTAGCTGATAAAAGTTCACTGAATTCTACCTTGGTGGGTTTTGGTGGCGAGTTGGCGCGTTTGGATGTGGATGTTATTCACGCCGGTGAATTTGCCCAAGCGAAAATGAATGCTATTTATTTGCTGGATGGTAGCGAGCTGTTTGATTTGCACACCACTATCGAGCACGCCAAACCCAACGGCACGACCGAAGAGAACGTGCGGGGCATAGTGGCAGACAAAGCCAAGGCGGTTTTTAACGGTCGCATTCATATTCATCGCGATGCGCAGAAAACCTTGGCGGAACTTAATAACCGCAACTTGTTGTTGTCTGAGGGCGCGGAGATTAACACTAAGCCAGAGCTTGAAATTTACGCCGACGACGTGCGTTGCGCTCACGGAGCAACAGTGGCAGAAATTGATAAGCAAGCCCTGTACTATTTGCAAACTCGCGGCATCAGCCGTGCGCAAGCGCAGGTGATGTTGAGCTTTGGTTTTATTAACGAGTTGGTCGATGACATGCCGAGCGAGGCGTTAGCCAATTGGCTGCGGCCGCAGTTGCGCGATCGCTTTGCGCGGATGGAAGTTAAATGAGTTTTGATGTTGAAAGTATTCGCGCCCAGTTTCCTATCTTAAAGCGGGAAATAGATGGCAACCCGCTGATCTATTTAGATAACGCGGCCACGACGCAAAAGCCGCAGTGTGTCATCGATAGTCTAGTGGAATACTATTCTACCTATAACAGCAATGTGCACCGCGGTGCGCACCGACTTGCCGACGAGGCAACGACGCGCTACGAAGCGGCGCGTGATCGCGTGGCTGGGTTTATTAACGCGCGCGCGCGCCAAGAAGTGATTTGGACCAGCGGCACCACGGAGGCGATTAATATTGTCGCCCATGGCCTTGCTAAGCAATTGCAACCGGGCGATGAGGTTGTGGTTACCGAGATGGAGCATCACGCCAATATCGTCACTTGGCAGCAGGCCTGTTTAAGTAGCGGTGCGAGCTTAAAAGTGGCGCCTATTTTTGACAGCGGTGAATTAGATCAGGCGGCCTTCGAGCAATTGCTTAATGCAAAGACGCGCTTGGTGGCCTTTCCCCATGTGTCTAATTCATTGGGTACCGTCAATCCCATTGTGGCTATGACGGCAAAGGCAAAAGCCGTTGGCGCGCTGGTGTTGATTGATGGCGCTCAGGGCATCGCTCACGGCGGTGTCGATGTGCAAGCCATTGGTTGTGATTTTTATGCCTTTTCCGGGCATAAAATGTTTGGTCCCACCGGCGTCGGTGTTCTGTGGGGGCGCGAGTCACTGCTGGCCGAGTGGCCGGTGTGGCAAACGGGCGGCGAGATGATCAGCGAAGTGACCTATCAAGGCGCCAGTTGGAATACTTTGCCTTATCGCCTAGAGGCGGGCACGCCGAATATTGCTGGCGTAATTGGTTTGGGCGCCGCGATTGACTGGTTTTCCACGCTTGATCTACCGGGTTTGCAACAGCACGAGCGCGCTTTGATGGCGCACGCGACGGCCTTGGCGACTGACTTTGAAGGTTTGCGCATTGTTGGTCAGGCGCCTGACAAGTCAGGCGTATTGAGCTTTTTGATGGCGGGTGGCCACCCAGCCGATATCGGTTTTTTATTGGACCGACAGGGCATTGCTATTCGCACCGGCCATCATTGTGCTGAGCCCCTGATGCACCGCTTGGCCGTGCCGGGCACTGCCCGCGCGTCTTTCTCACTTTATACCCGTATCGGGGAAATCGACGCGCTGTTTACCGCGCTCGATAAAGTTAAATTCATGTTGGCTTGAGGTGTCTACTTTGTCATCAGTCGTGTCTACCTTTGATCCCAGTGCCGGGCTTGTGTCTGTTACCGCGAAAGCCGAGCAGCATTTCGCCAAGAAGCTGTTCGCGGCTAACGCCAAGCTGATTCGCTTGAGCGTGAAAACCAGCGGCTGTACGGGCTATGCCTACGTGTTGGATGCCGTGGCGGAAAGCGAGGCTGGAGATACGCTTATTAAAGTGTCCGACCTTGTTACCCTTGCCATTTCCGCCGATGCCGCGCCGTTAATTCGCGGCACGGAAATAGATCTCGCGATCGAAGGCGTTAATCGCGTGATTAAGTACAACAACCCCAACGTAGTGGCCGAGTGTGGTTGCGGCGAAAGCTTCTCTGTTAACTGAGGCCACCTAGATGCAACAGAATATGGTGGTAACGCGTCGAGCCTGCCCAGCGCGGCGCGTGCCGGCTGGCATACCCGTGGTGATTCCCGAGGGTGAATTCGTCAATATTCGACAAAGCCTGGGTGGCAACTATACCGTTACCTGGCAGGGCAACATGCTGCGCATCGATGGTACCGATGCCGATGCTATCGGCGCCGAGCCGGAAAAACTCGACTTCGTCGATGATGGCTCTGGTCAGGTGAGTGAGGCGCAAGTATGGGCGGCACTGGAGACCATTTACGACCCAGAAATACCGATTAATTTGGTCTCTCTTGGGTTGATTTACAGCGTTTCGGTGAATAAAGACGCCGGTGTAGTCACCATTCAAATGACACTAACTGCGCCAGGTTGCGGCATGGGGCCTGTGCTGGTGGGCGATGTGGAGTATCGCGTGGGCAAGGTGCCGCACGTCAAGTCTGTGGTGGTTGATTTGGTGTTTGATCCTCCGTGGGCAAGGCATATGATGAGCGAAGAGGCCCAATTGGAGGCCGGTTTATTTTTCTAGTGGCCCGTATTTCCTCGCGGCTGGTTTCGACGCGGTATTGATTGAGAAGTTGAATTGTCATGAGTTTGCCCTCTACCGAAGATATTCTTGAAGACATCGCCTTTTTTGACGATTGGGAAGAAAGGTATAAGTACATTATCGATCTGGGCCGTGCGCTAAAGCCCATGGATGCGGCGCTGCATACGCCTGAGCGGCTGGTAAAGGGCTGCCAAAGTAACGTGTGGATTGAGCCGAGGCGCGAGCAGGAGCTGCTGTTTTTTACCGTCGACAGCGATGCAGTTATCGTGCGCGGCTTGCTAGCATTGGTGTTAGCGGCCTATCAGGGGCGCACCAGTGCCGAGATATTGGCCTTTGATATTGATGCTTACTTTGCCAAGCTCGATCTAGAGCGCCATCTGAGTCCGACCCGCGGTAATGGCTTGCGGGCCATGGTGGGTCGCGTTCGCGCTATCGCTGAGGCCGCAAAAGGCTAATATAGGCGTATTGTCCGTTAAAATGTCCTCATTCTGAGGGCTTGCGCGTACAAAAGTCCTAGAAACCCGCGTATAATTCGCGGGTTTTATGCATTGGAAACCCCAAATGCCAAGTGGGGCTTTTGCACTTACCATTCTGCGTTCATGAAAATATGGACGCTGACCATGATTTTATTAACTGAAGTGAGTTCGGAGAGTTAAATGGCCGTTGAACGTACCCTATCTATCATCAAGCCTGATGCTGTTGCCAAGAATGTTATTGGCGAAATTTACAGCCGTTTTGAGAAAGCCGGTTTGAAGGTAGTTGCCGCTAAAATGAAGCACCTGTCTAAAGCTGAAGCTGAAGGTTTCTATGCTGAGCACAGTGAGCGCGGTTTTTTCGCCGACCTAGTGGCTTTTATGACGTCTGGTCCTGTTATGGTTCAGGTGCTTGAAGGTGAAAATGCTGTTCTAGCGAACCGCGATCTGATGGGCGCTACTAACCCAAAAGAAGCTGCAGCGGGCACCATCCGCGCTGATTTCGCCACGAGCATTGATGCTAACGCTGTTCACGGTTCTGACGCAGTTGCCTCAGCTAACCGCGAAATCGCGTACTTTTTCGCCGCAACTGAAATTAGCGCACGCTAATTTTATTAGGTGAACCCGATGACCGATGTTCAGGAAGTAAGTAGTAACCCAGTTAAAACGAATTTGCTGGGGCTTACGCAATCAAAGATGGAAGCGTTTTTTGAGTCCATTGGCGAGAAGCGCTTCCGTGCGCAACAAGTCTTGAAGTGGGTTCATCAGCTCGGTGTTGTTGATTTTGAACAAATGAGCAATATCAGCAAAGATCTCCGTCACAAGCTTACCCAAGTGGCGGAGATTCGCTTTCCCACGGTAGAGCAGCAACTGGATTCGGTTGACGGCACCCGTAAATTTCTAATTCGAGTTGAAGGCGGTAGTGTTATTGAAACCGTCTTTATACCAGACGGTGAGCGCGGTACCTTGTGCGTGTCATCGCAAGTAGGTTGTTCGCTAGATTGCAGTTTTTGTGCAACCGGCAAGCAGGGCTTCAATCGCGATCTTACTGCCGCTGAAATCATTGGCCAAGTATGGATTGCCGCGCAGTCATTTGGTCAGTTGCAGGTTGCAGGGCCGCGCAAGATTACCAACGTTGTGCTGATGGGCATGGGCGAGCCTTTGCTCAATTTTGACAATGTGGTCGATGCTATGCACTTGATGATGCACGACAATTGTTACGGTATCTCTAAGCGCCGTGTAACCCTAAGCACCAGCGGTGTCGTGCCCGCCCTCGATCGCTTGGGCGAGCATACCGATGCTTGTTTGGCGATTTCTTTGCATGCGCCGAACGATGCCTTGCGCAATGAATTGGTGCCTATCAACAAAAAGTATCCTATTGCGATGCTGTTGGCTTCGGCTCAGCGCTATATCGATGGTTTACCGGATACGCACCGTAAAATTACCATCGAATATACCCTGATGGATCATGTCAATGATCGTCCTGAACATGCGCATGAGTTGGCCGAACTTCTCAAGAATGTACCGGTCAAAATCAATTTGATTCCCTTTAATCCTTTCGCACAATCGGATTACAAACGCGTGAGCAATAACAGTTTACGGCGCTTCCAAAACATCTTAATTGATGCAGGTTTTGTCACCACTGTGCGCACCACCCGTGGCGACGATATCGATGCGGCCTGTGGTCAGTTGGCGGGCAATATTAACGATTTAACTCGACGCGCCGAGCGCTACCGCAACAAACATTTAGCGCAGCAGCAAGAAGACGCTGTGCGTATTATTGGCTAATAACTGGGGTGACTATGTCTCTTGTAAAAACAAGTGTTCTGTTTGGCTTGCTGATCATGTTGAGCGGCTGCATTACCACGATGGAAAAAGACGTAGCAAAGGTTAACCCAGAGAAGGCGTTGGCGACCCACGTGCAGTTAGGCTTGGGCTATATTCGCGAAAATAACATGGATTCCGCGCGCTTTCATTTAACTAAAGCGGCCGAACTTGCGCCCAATGATCCCGGCATGTTGAATGGCCGCGGCTTGCTCTACCAGCTTGAAGGCGAGCCAAAATTGGCAGAGGAATCCTTTAAGAAGGCGCTGCGCGAGGACAGTAACTTCACCTCGGCGCGCCTGAATTATGCCACCTTTTTATACGGTAAAGAGCGCTATAAAGATGCCTATGAACAATATGAAAAAGCTAGTGATGATTTGGGTTACGACCGACGCGCAGTAGCACTGTACGGTGTTGGTATTGCCGGTTTGAAACTGGGTAAGAATGATCGCGCATTAGCGGCATTCAAGCAGTCTGTAATGCTGGATAAAGGTTTAGCACCCGCGCATTTAGAGTTGGCAGGGTATTACTTCGACGTAAAAGATTACGCCGAATGTAAAAAATCCTTAGATAAATTCGAAAAATTAAGTCGCCCAACGGCGCGCAGTTTATGGTTGAGCATCCGCATCGAGCAAATTTTCGGCAATAAGGATAAAGAGGCGAGTCAAGTGATGAGTCTAAAGAATATGTTCCCTTATTCGCCTGAGTATTTGGACTACAAAAAGAGTCAAGGACGTCCATAGTTCACCACCTGAGGTGGGGATTAGAATAATAACAAAACTAAAACGGCCAAGCAGATGACAGAAGAAGATGAAAAGGTTGAGGTGGCAAGCGCCGATACCGATGCAGTTTTGACTCCCGGCGCCATGCTTGAGCAGGCGCGCAAGGCGAAGGGTTTAGATGTTAGGGCGGCTGCGGATCAGCTACGCATGAGTCGCGTGAAACTGATCGCGTTGGAAGCCGATGCGTTTGAAGAGTTTCAGGGTGAAACCTTTATTCGGGGCTATATAAAGGCTTATTGCCGAATACTCGATTTAGATGAGGCTCAGGCCATAGCCCGCTATGAAAACTATGTGGCGGCGACGGCAGAAGTTAGTTTGCTGGTCGCCCCGCGCGAAGCGAAAAGTTTGGGTTTGGGGCTTTATGATAAGCCCTCGATTAAACCGGTTTTTATCGGTGTTGCGGTTGTCTTGGCTCTGGTTGCGCTGGTTGCTTTTTTTATCTACCCATCGCTTGATGCCGAGCCCGACGTTGCGGCGGTCGCGCCGGTAGCCGCTACGTCAGATGTGAATGCAGATGCGGCCCCGACGGTTGAACAGGATGATGTTGTTGACCTGCAAGATGACCGTGTGGGTGAGACCGTTGGACAGCCTGTTGAGGGTCTGCCCCCAGCGGTTGATAGCCGTGAGGCTGTTAAACCAGTGATAACAGAGGCGGTGACCTCGGCGCCGGTTGATGTAGCCCCAGTGTTTGACACGTTAACCATTGTGTTTACTGAAGAGTGTTGGCTCGAGGTGAGCGACGCTAAAGGCGATGTCTTGGCGACTGAATTAAAAGATGCCGGTAATGAAGTTGTGCTGCAAGGCAAGGCCCCGTTTAATGTCATGCTGGGTAATGCGCGAGCGGCCACTGTGTTTTTAAATGGCGCTAAAGTTGACTCTAATCCGCGCAATAGTAATCGCGCCCTTAGGTTTACCGTAGATCAACCTTGATAGATTGTGAGATGTAATCATGCACTTTGAGTCACCCATCAAACGTAGAAAGTCGCGCCAAATTATGGTGGGTAATGTGCCCGTGGGTGGCGATGCGCCGATTTCCGTACAAAGTATGACCAATACTGAAACCACGGATGTCGCCGCGACTGTCGGCCAGATCGTTCGCCTAGCCAATGCCGGCGCTGATATTGTACGCGTATCGGTTCCCAGTATGGAGGCGGCTGAAGCTTTTGGTTTGATTCGCAAGCAGTCGCCAGTACCGCTGGTGGCTGACATTCACTTTGATTATCGCATTGCGTTACGTGTTGCTGATTTAGGGGTGGATTGCCTGCGTATTAACCCCGGCAATATTGGCCGTGAAAAACGTATCGAAGCCGTGATTAGCAAGGCCAAAGATTTAAACATTCCGATTCGCATCGGGGTGAATGCGGGCTCTTTGGAAAAAGACTTGCAGAAAAAATACGGCGAGCCAACACCTGATGCATTAGTAGAGTCGGCGCTGCGTCACGTGGAATATTTAGATAAATTCGATTTTCAAAATTTTAAGGTCAGCGTCAAGGCGTCCGATGTCTTTATGGCGGTTGCGGCCTATCGAAAATTGGCCACATTGATTGAGCAGCCATTGCATTTGGGTATTACTGAAGCGGGTGGCTTACGCGGTGGCACGGTTAAGTCATCTATCGGTCTTGGTTTGCTGTTGATGGACGGCATTGGTGACACCATTCGCGTGTCGCTCGCAGCAGATCCCGTTGAAGAAATTAAAGTTGGCTGGGATATGTTAAAAAGCCTGAAGCTGCGCGCTAAGGGTATTAACTTTATCGCTTGCCCGAGCTGCTCTCGTCAAAATTTTGATGTCATCAAAACCATGAACGAGTTAGAAATGCGGCTGGAAGATATCACTGTGCCTATGGATGTGGCTGTTATCGGCTGCGTCGTCAATGGTCCCGGTGAGGCGAAAGAAGCCGATATTGGGTTGGCTGGCGGTACACCGAATAACTTGGTCTACATCGATGGCTTACCTAACGCCAAATTGAAAGCGGACAATTTGGTGGATGAGCTTGAAGCGCTTATTCGCACCAAGGCCGCCGCTAAAGCTAAGCTCGAAGAATCAATCATCGCAAAGGTTTAATCAGGCCTGTTGCTCCTGTTTAGTATGTGGATATTATCGTGAAAAAAATTCAAGCCATCCGTGGCATGAACGACCTGTTGCCTCAAGATGCGGGCACTTGGCAGTATTTGGAATCGACCGTGGCCGATGTGTTGCGTCGCTATCACTATCAAGAAATTCGTTTTCCGGTACTCGAGCAGACAGAGTTATTTAAACGCTCTATTGGTGAAGTGACTGATATCGTTGAGAAAGAAATGTATACCTTTCTTGATCGCAACGATGAAAGTGTAACGCTGCGCCCCGAGGGCACGGCCTGTTGTGTGCGTGCTTGTGAAGAACATGGGTTGCTCTACAACCAAGTGCAAAAGCTTTGGTATACAGGCCCCATGTTTCGCTATGAAAAGCCACAGAAAGGTCGTTTGCGTCAGTTTCATCAAATTGGAGTTGAGGCCTTCGGCATGGCCACGGCCGATGTGGATGCCGAGCTGTTAATACTTACTGCGCGTCTATGGCGTGAACTTGGCGTCAGCGATGCGGTCACACTACAGATAAATAGTTTAGGTGTGCCTGAGTCGCGCGCTCAATACCGCGAAGCGTTGGTGGCTTTTTTAGAGGCACATAAGTCTGAGCTGGATGAGGATAGTTTGCGTCGCTTGGCTTCAAACCCCTTGCGAGTACTTGATAGCAAGGATCAGAAAACTCAGGCACTGTTGGTTAATGCGCCGCGGCTGTCCGAATATTTAGATGAAGAGTCTAAGCTGCACTTTTCCACATTAAAGGCTTTGCTTGATGCCGCGGGCATCCAATACGAAGTCAATGAGCGCCTGGTGCGGGGCTTGGATTACTACACCAAAACAGTATTTGAGTGGGTTACCGACAAGCTGGGTGCGCAAGGGACGGTTTGTGCGGGTGGCCGTTACGATGGCTTGGTGGAGCAGCTCGGTGGTCGTGCAACCCCAGCGGTTGGTTTCGCCATGGGTATCGAACGCTTGGTCTTGTTGTTACAGGCATTAGAATGCGTGCCAGAGGCTGCCACTCAGCTGCCAGACGTGTATATTGTCGCCGTTGGCGAGGTTGTCGCACCTGCCTTGGCTATGGCCGAGCAATTGCGCGATGCGCTACCTTACCTGTCGATTCAATGTCATTGCGGCGGCGGTAGTTTTAAAAGTCAAATGAAAAAAGCGGATAAGAGCGGTGCTCAAGTCGCGTTGATTCTTGGCGAGGATGAAGTTGCCGCCGGTAAGGTAACGTTAAAACATCTTCGTTTAGATGTTGAACAACAAACATTGGCTAGTGATGATATTGCTGCCGCATTGAAAACTTTGTAGTTTCTTGAACGGGAACTTACACACAATAAAACTGTCTGGAGATTGAAACAGTGTCTGCGCATTTAACTGAAGAAGAACAAGTAGAAGCTCTAAAACGCTGGTGGGCTGAAAACGGCAAGTCATTAATCGTCGCCGTTATTATTGGCGTTGGTGGCTACATGGGTTTCGGTGCATGGAAGGATGGTCGTCAGGCTGGCGCCGAGGAAGCTTCTGCGCAATACGAGCAAATAACCGAGCTGATGGCTGGGCAAGAAGCCGTATCGGAAACTGATAAAGCGACCATTAAGCACTTAGCGCAAGGTTTGAAAGATAACCATGCCGACACGCTCTATGGCGTACAGGCGGCCATGTTGTTAGCCAAGCAAGCGGTTGAGGCAAGTGATTTGGCTCAAGCTGAAGCAGAGCTGCGCTGGGCGCTTGATCAAGCCTCTGAGGCCAACGTTGAGCTGCTAGCGCGCTTGCGTTTGGCGCGTGTTTTGGCCGCACAAGCTAAGTTCGACGATGCGCTGGCTGTTATCGTGGTTAAAGACGAAGGCTCCTTTGCGTCGTTGTATGCAGAAGTGCGGGGCGATGTGTTTGCCGCTGAAAGTAAACTTGATAAAGCCGCTCAAGCGTATACCGCAGCCATTGCCAGCGTCGATGCAAAAGACATGGCGCGCGCCGGTCAGTTGCGGATGAAATTAAATAGCGTGCTGCCTAAAGCGGCCGAAAAGAAGGATGCCTAATGAATCGTTTACTGGCTCTAGTTGCTGTTTTATTTCTGGGCGCTTGTTCGTCGACAGATGAAATTGATATCGAGCCAAAAGAGCTGGAAGACTTCGCGCCTAAGGTAAAATTACAGGAGCTTTGGTCTGTGTCAGTAGGCGCTGGCCAGGACGAGCGCTACTCGCGTTTTGTGCCTGCTATTGAAGGCGCTGCGATTTATGCGGTTGATGTTGAGGGTGAAGTGTTTGCCTTTGATAAAAACAAGGGTAAAAAGCGGTGGTCTGTTGAGTTGGATCAGGCGATCAGCGCAGGTGTGGGTGTGTCGGCGCGAGCTCTGCTGTTGGGAAGCTATAGGGGCGAAGTCATTGCCTTAAATAAGCAAGATGGCAGTGAGCTTTGGCGCACCACATTGTCTAGCGAAGTAGTCTCCGAGCCCACGGCGAGCGCGGGCGTGGTTGTGGCAACTACAAATGATGGCCGCCTCTATGGCTTGGATGGCGAAACTGGCGCGGTAAAATGGTTTTTCGAAAGCGTGCAGCCAATTCTAACCCTGCGTGGAACCAGTGCTCCTGTGGTGCGCGGCGATGTGGTTATCGCCGGTTTTGATAATGGTAAGGTTTATGCGTTCGATATCGATACCGGCCTTATTCAATGGGAGCAGCGCGTTGCGGTACCTAAGGGTAAAACCGAGCTAGAGCGGATCGTCGATATCGACGGCACACCTTTGTTGGCTGGCGATATTCTCTATGCTGTGAGCTATCAGGGTAGGCTTATGGCGTTTACCAGCGCTACCGGCCGCCCACTCTGGGCTGAAGAGGCCAGTTCAGTGCAAGGCCCCGCGGCGGATTACAGCCAAGTCTATATCGCCGGCGAGCAAGATAAAGTGCAAGCTTTCTCGAGTGCTACCGGTGTAAAAGTTTGGGAAAATAATGACCTCTTGCGTCGCAAGCTTTCGCCCCCGGCAGTATTGGGTAGTTACGTCGCCGTGGCTGACTTAGAGGGCTACTTGCACCTGCTCGATAAAGATACCGGTGTTATGGCTGCCCGCACCAGCGTCGATGGCGATGGCGTTCGTGCTCGCATGTTGGTTGAAAACGATATTTTGTACATTTTGGGTACCGGTGGCGAACTAAGTGCGTGGCGCCTTAAACCGCTCAAATAGTCGATCGCTGTACTAAGATCTTTAAAAGGCCAGAAGGACGTAGGTTCTTCTGGCCTTCACATTGTTGCTGAGTTAAAAACATGATTCCTGTATTAGCCCTTGTCGGGCGTCCCAACGTGGGAAAGTCGACACTCTTTAATTGCCTTACGCGATCGCGCGATGCGCTCGTGGCAGATTACGCTGGGCTAACCAGGGACCGTAAATACGGTGAAGGTGACTTTGAAGACCGCAAGTTCATGGTTATTGATACCGGTGGTATCAGTGGCGAGGAAGAGGGCATAGACAGCGTGATGGCTGGGCAATCGTTGCAAGCCATTGAAGAGGCTGATGCGGTATTGTTCATTGTCGATTGTCGAGCCGGCCTAACCCCTGCCGACGCAATGATTGCGCGGCATTTGCGCGTGCGCAATAAGCCAACGTTTGTTGTTGCTAACAAAGTTGATGGGACTAACCCAGATATTGCACTCGCGCCTTTTCATGAAATGGGTTTGGGTGAGCTATTTGCCACCACCGCGACGCATCGCAAAGGTGTGAAGGCGTTGATGGATCACGTCATGGGTCAATTTCCCGACGAGGAAGTTGAGAATCCCGATTTGCCTACCGGCATAAAAATTGCGGTGGTAGGGCGCCCGAACGTGGGTAAGTCCACCTTGGTTAATCGACTTCTGGGCGAGGATCGCGTGGTGGTTTTTGATCAGCCTGGCACTACCCGCGATAGCGTCTACATCAATTATGAAAGACACGGTTCTAACTACACCTTAATTGATACGGCGGGTATTCGTCGCCGTAAAAATGTTAAGGAAACCGTGGAAAAGTTTTCTATCGTGAAAACTCTGCAGGCGATCGAAGACGCTAACGTGGTGGTTTTGATGGCCGATGCCAGCGAGGGCTTGGTGGATCAAGATCTTCACCTGATGGGCCACACCATTGATGCGGGTCGTGCACTGGTGATCGCATTGAATAAGTGGGATGGACTCGAAGACACTCAGAAAGACTATGTCAAAAAAGAATTGGAGCGGCGTCTACGGTTTATCGATTTTGCCGACACCCATTTCATTTCTGCAAAACACGGTACCGGTGTTGGTCACTTGTATGAGTCTATCGAGCGCGCGTTTAAATCGGCGACCGACAAGTTTTCAACCAACTTCTTAACGCGGTTACTGCAAGATGCGGTGCGCGAGCATCAGCCGCCCTTGGTGCGTGGGCATCGTATCAAGTTGCGCTACGCGCACCCCGGTGGTCACAACCCCCCGATTATTGTCATTCACGGCAACCAAACCACGGATCTGCCAGCGGCTTATGTTCGCTATTTAG